>NZ_JAAHHE010000095.1:0-23447 GCF_010692525.1 Moorena sp. SIO3B2 | reverse complement strand
GATTATCAAAAAATCGTTGTTCAGCTTCCGTTAGAGGTAAGGGTTCAGATACCAGTTGCTGGGGTAATTGAATCGATGCGATGGCATTTACCTTCTCTTGAATTGGCTGAATTTGACCTACCAGCCCTAGAGCGATAACTACAATCAGCAGCCAAGTGATACTCTTAGACTTTTGCTGAAACTGATAGCTGACACCAGTCTTAACTAGAGCAGTAGCCTGGGGATATCCGTTTTGTTTGTTTAGCCGCCACTGACTATCCTTTAGTGCCAGACCGGAATTAGACGAATATCCTAAATTTCCGTTTCGATGGGGGTTTCCTTTCTTCAAACTTCCTTGTTTCTTATCCTTACCCAAGTGCCCCCTAAATCCCCCAATTCTGGGGGACTTTGACATCATTACCCCCCAAAATTGGGGGGCAGGGGGGCGAAATCCACTTAACCCCGTAAGTCCTTGTTTCTTATCTTTACCCAGCAATGACAAATCCCTAAACACAGTTGTGGCCAACATCAAACCCCCGGAATTCTGAGGAACGGTTTGCAGCAGCATCCAACTGAAGGCACAAGCCAAGATAAAACCAATCAGTCCTAGCGGTAGATGTAGCACTTCAGCAACTTGTTGCTGTTGCCAGACTTCTATAATCATGACTAACAGCAGCACCCGGATTGTATTAGCGATCGCTAGCAGCACAAGATTTGCAGTGCAAACCAGTAACCAACGTATCCCTAGCTGACGACGTTCTAACCAAGTAGCTGCCAGTAAAAACAAAGTCCCTGTCCACAAACTTTTCAGACCACTACAGGGCAAATCTACCTGAGCAATCCCGTTTTCCATGACAATAATGTCGTGGGAGGAGATAGCTACAATGTGCCAAGCTGACAGCATCTGTTCCACAGCATGAGCAGTGATCACCCTTACTGGAAAACCCAAACCACTGTTAAACTCAGTGCTGAAAGGGACAACACAGGCAACTAAAATTGCAGCAGGTAACCCTTTACGCCAAAGGGATGGTGAGATAAACAAACCCCATAACCCGTAGCTACCCAGTAGGAATAGGAGTAAGTTGAGTTGTGGGATATACACCAACCACCTGAATGCGATCGCACTAATCCCAGACCCTAACATTAGCAACAGGGGATAGAGTCTTAAGGTGGGAGTTGCTGACACAGTTATAATTAAGCGATCGCGCCATAGCTGTACCAAACAAGCCATGAGCACAACACCGATTAGCATCATATTTAGCAGTGATGCATACTTAAATGACTCAAATAGCCATTGCAGTGCCCAGATATTCCCCAAAAGCCAAGCCACTACCAGCACGATGGTGCTGGCGAGGTTTTGACCTCTGGGGGGATCTGAATTCATCCCAGCTGTCATAACAAGTTTCTCCTTCAGAGAAATAAAGTGTGCTAAAAAGGACTATCTATCGGGAGCTGTCACTTATGCAGAGCATTTGTAAAAAAGCTATAGCCCCCTCATGGGTTTTAGCTTCCTGTAATCGTACATATAGCGTTTCTAGGATTTATGAGGTACGCTTCTCAACCTCAAAGTCCCCCTTTATAAGGGGGATTTAGGGGGATCTCTTTGTACCTCATGGCATAGATAATTGCTATAGTTCATAGGTTCTGCAAACTTGACCTGATCCCTATCTACCTAATCGAACACAGTTATTTATTGGTAATTTGTAGTTAGTAATTGCTTATTTGGAATTGCTAATTATTAATTGGTAAAGGTTTCCACAATTATCCATAACTCTTTTATAATTACCGTTTACCCTACGCTAATTTATCCAGAGTTAACCCAGTAGCCCTTCAAATTACCAACCATTATAGAAGCAATTTAATAAAACAGTATAAAAACCGGATATCTAGGGATCCTAAATAAATTGTGAGAATTTTTGCTCCCTGTTCCCTGTTCCCAGATCCGCTGTTCCCTGTTCCCTTTTGTTTTTGTAATAAAACTTCACACAATCCCCATGAATCAGACATTTGAACAGTTAAAGCAGCATAACTGGACTAATTTTATGACCCATCATTTACGGAATTGGTATGGGTCTTGGACAATTTATTCCCCTGAAGGTGAAGTGATGGAATCCTTTGTCGGTAGTCGATGCTCTATTAGTGATTCTGAACAAACTCACATTAACCAAACTAACGTATATATGTATGACAATGGAACTGAAGAGGAGAAGGTTTACCAGAATACTCCCAATAGTTTAATCAATGGTTTAGCTGAACAAACCGATCAAGCATCCTTTATGTATATGTTTGATCAAGGATCGGCTATTTGGACGGTAAATCGATTTGAACCAGGAGAGTTATTTGCAGTAGAGTTCTGGTTTAGATATCAAGAATTACGTCATAGTCTGCTAGTAATGTATAACTCAGATGGGGAATTAACTAAAACAGTCAGTGTCCGAGAGGAGGATTTGCAAAAGCCCTGTGATCATTGGACACTTAACCCATATTTAATCCCCGATCGAGATATCCTTAATGGGGAAGAAGGATTAGCAATTACCCTTACCCCAGTCACTCAACTATCTCAGCCAACACCAACTCATTTAGCTTGGGAATATCCAGACTATCAAACCTTTTATTATCCAGATGGGATATCATTAAGTTATCCCCCCAAACTAAAACCAGAAATGTCTTTCGTTGTGATTGGAGATTGGCAAGTTAATCCTGACATTAGACAACAACTGCTAGTTGACTATAATTCATCCGGTGAGTTATCCGGTTTAACCTTAAAGAGTAATTAATCAGAGATGGGGAGATGGGGCATAGTTTGATTAAGGGTAATTATACAGACATTACCTAACACATTAATAATGTAACATATAAAAACCTATACTACCGATTTTTGGTGTTAAAGTCGAATATAAAATAAGTAAAATAACAGTTTTGATTGATAGCCAAAATTAAACTATATAACAACTATATAAGTAGTGATGATACAGCCTTTATTATAGATATGAGGTACACATAATTTTTTCAGTCTTGCTTCTTACCTTTTGCCTCTTGCCTCTTGCCTCTTGCCTCTTGCCTCTTGCCTGCTCCCTGCTCCCTGCTCCCTACTCCCTAAAAACCATAAATTTGTACCTCAACCAATTTCAAACTGCTATATATAACAGAATAAACCTATGGATCGAAAACTCCAAAATTGGAAGAAGTTCTGTCGATATTATTCAGGAGACTTCTATGGGATTTGGACTAGATACTCAACCACAGGAGACGTCATAGAATCTTGGCGCTGTATTAGAAGCTTTCGTCCCACAGCAGATTGTCGTGAAATACATCACCAAAATCACTATACTTATGCTAATGGCAAGACGGAGACAAAAACCTTTAAACCCTACAAGCAACCTATCACAACCGGCTTGTTTTTAGACAATGGCTTTTCCTGGGGTTCAACCACAGTAAAATCCGGCTCCACGTTTTTTTCCGATATATGTTTAAGATATGAAAATAGTCGTGCTACTGCGATTGCCAAATACGATGAAAGTGGCAGCTTAAAACGCTTTACTGTCTTTCCGGAACACCTAGGACATTTCGTGAATGTGCCTGCTCTACCTCCCGCCCATGAAATTAGTAGCGACTGGCAAGGAACAGTGCAAACAATAACCCCGGACTGGCAAATTTCAGGCCCAGTAGTAACCTCATGGCAACCGTTAGACGATTTAGCTGAAGATTACCTGAGGTTACACTTTACCAACCGTATTGCAATCAGTTGTCCGGCACAGGTAGAGAGTGGAAAAGCGTTTTTTGTGGCAGTGGATTGGCTGGTTAACCAGACTTTATTGCAACGAGGCACTCGCCACTATGATCGATCGGGCTTTACCAGTTTTACCGTAGAAGTATTTACGATTCAGTAATATCATGTCCGGTTGAATACTTATACTTTGGGGAAAGCAAGGCAGAGGGCAGAAGGCACCCACCCCTAACCCCTCCCAGGAGGGGAAAGGCAGAAGTAAAGGAGTAAGGTTTCAAGGATAATGGTGTTTTATAAATAATTATCCGAACATGATATAAAACTATGATAAAAGATATATTTAAAGATACTCTTAAGCTCCCAAAACTACTTCTTACCGATTACCGATTACCGATTACCGATTACCGATTACCGATTCCCGATTACCGATTCCCGATTCCCGATTCCCGATTCCCGATTCCCGATTCCCGATTTAACACTAATGAACTAGTTAAGTCAGCCCGGTACTCTAACTTCATAGTTTACGGTTCCTAGCCAGGACATCCCAGGTATTTGGTATGGCTTAAATAGTAAACCATCTAAGTTGCCATACTTGACTATATGCTTGATAAAATGTTGAGAACCTTTAAAAATATCAACACTATTAGGTATAGAGTTATCTTCTGAACCTAAATTTAGAGGTAATTTAGCTAAATCCTTGATAGACTTTAACGACTCATAGGCTGAAGAAAACTGGATATAAGTAGAAATAGCGCTACGCATTTTTGAATCAAGTCCAGCTGGATTCTTAAGTTTATCTTCTTGAATAACTGCGCCAAAACGCTTTTTAATAAACGTCCTAACATTTTCTGAGTAGGACTTAGAATTATACTGATAAATCGCCTGAGTAATGGAAGATTGCTTACGAGAGTTAATCATTTCTCCTACTACGTAAGCTGCAATATCCGCAGTATAATCAGAATCTCTGGCTAACCTATCCAAAGCTTCCTCGACACTGTTAACATCTATGTTGTCATTGGGGTCTCGATAGGCCACAATCGCCGAACCAATATCTCCAGCCCATGAGGTATGGTCACCAGTCCAGCTAGTAAAATCTGACCATTGGAATCCAGGCTGATCAATTTGATCAGAAAGGGAACCGATAAAATGACCAAAGTCGGTAATTTCACCACTTAATACCAATTCATTGATATTGAGTTTTCCTTCAAATTCATCTCGAATATACTCTTGGTGATACCCCGTAGCTGTACTCCATAATCTACTAGTATATGCCTTCTTAGTGTACCCACGCAAATGATTAACAATTTCATAAGCCGATTTACCAGGGTTATCACGTTCAATTTTCTCGATGAATTCCAATGCTTCTTGTAGTTTAGACATAGGTTTAAACTAGATTAATCCCTCTTAGTCATACTGTAACCTACGTCTTGAATTTGTTAGATTCCGGATTTGTTGGGCAGATTTAGGTTGAATGGTTGTTCGCGTAGCGTGGCCGTTCGCGTAGCGTGGCCAAAAGGCCAAAAGGCCAAGGTTGTTTGGTTGTTCGCGTAGCGTGGCCGTTCGCGTAGCGTGGCCAAAAGGCCAAAAGGCCAAGGTTGTTTGGTTGAACGCGATGGACAAAGTCCCGCTTTCAGCGATCGCGTGGCCTTTTGGCCAAGGTTGTCAGGTTGTTTGGTTGTCAGGTTGAAGGTTGGATGGTTGAAAGTTTGGAAGTTTAATAACCTGTAACCTGTAACCTGTAACCTGTAACCTGTAACCTGTAACCTGTAAGCTTCAACTGCGTCACCTGTAACCTGTAACCTTCAACCTTCAACCTTCAACCTTCAACCTCTAACCTTCAACCTTCAACCTTCAACCTTCAACCTCTAACCTTCAACCTTCAACCTCTAACCGCATTTCCAAATAAAATTTCTATAATCTATCGCATCGCAGCAGCAGGGGGCAAAACTAAGTTAGGGTTTGAGCCCTGGCCATGACCGTTAGCGGTGCCATTGTCAGGATTATCCTGGAGTAAAGCATCCCGAATCATCCGAGCAATTACTCGCTGTGCTAAACCACCAGCAATTTTTTGTCCCATTTCCTGGGTCTCCTGTTTGATCAACATTTGAGGAATAACTGGCAACAATTGCATTAGGTCAAAACCAGGAGTGTCTTGTAAAATTTTCCAAATCCGCTGGATATTCTCAGTAGTTTCGGGTTGATCTTCTGGCTTCTTGTCTTGATTATCTTTATTATTTATTTCTAAGCCTAGACGTTCCTGCAAGGCATAACTGACGTTATCCAATGTCCGTCTTCCAAAGCTATCGATCGCCTTGACAATTTCATTGACCAACTGCTCCCGGATGAAAGCTCCTCGATCTGAAAAAATAAAGTCTAGGGTCTGATCTAAGACTTGGTTGATATCATAATCTGGAGAATTTCCAGCATTGCGCAACAGGTTTTCCAGACGGTTCCAACGGAAACCGCCATCCTTAAACAGTAAATCCTTCAAGGATGCCCGTAATTCCGGTGATGGATCTGTCAATAAGCGCTTGGCTACATAAGGATAGGCTTTACTGAGTACTTTGAAATCTGGCTCAACATTCATGGCAATCCCTTCTAAGGTGACTAGGGAGCGAATAATCAGGGCGTAGTAAGCGGGTACCCGGAAGGGATACTCATACATCAAAGCTGATAACTGGTCAGTGATACTCTTAAAGTTGAGTTCTGCCACACTGGCTCCCAAGGCGTTGTTAAAAACCTTGCCTAGGGCAGGAATAATCGGTGTCAGGTCTGTATCTGGGGTGAGAAACTCCAGCTTCACGTAGTCCTTCGCCAAACCAGGGAAGTCACGATTGACCAGATGGACAACAGCTTCAATCAAACCATAGCGCTGATACTTCTTGACTTGGCTCATCATCCCAAAGTCAATATAAGCCAGCTTGCCGTCAGAAGTGGCTAACAGGTTTCCAGGGTGAGGGTCAGCGTGAAAGAATCCGTATTCCAGTAGCTGTCGCAAGGAACAGTTTACCCCAACTTCAATCAAGTGCTTGGCATCAATGCCTTTAGCCTTGATTGTCTCCATATCCGTCAGCTTACTACCCGTTACCCATTCCATAGTCAGGACACGACGCCCGGTGTAGTCCCAGTAAATTCGGGGAACATAAATTTCCGGTAGTTTGCCGTAAAGCTTGGCAAAGCGTTCAGCATTGCGCCCTTCATGCTGATAGTCCATCTCTTCAAAGATCCGGGCACCAAACTCATCCATGATGGCAACCAAGTCACTGCGCACCCGCTTGACATTGCTTTGTACCCACTGTGCCAGACGGCGTAGAATGTAAATATCTAGGGTAATTTTATTTGCCAATCCTGGTCGCTGTACCTTGACCGCAACAGTTTCCCCAGTTTTGAGTTTGCCCTTATAGACCTGTCCTAAGGAAGCCGCTGCCACAGGCTTTTCAGTCAGTTCAGCGAAAATATTTTCCGGGCGATCGCCTAATTCTTCCTCAATAAATTTATAAGCCACCTCATTCTCAAAGGCTGGGAGTTGGTCTTGTAGCAGCGTCAACTCATCCAAGAAAACTTGTGGGACTAAATCCGGTCGTGTGGAAAGAGCTTGTCCGATTTTAATGTAGGCTGGTCCTAGGTCGGTTAAAATTTCCCGCAGCTGAATCGCTCTGCGCTGGTTCTCGGTAACATCCCGACCCCGAAACCGATCCCACCACAGACCTAGAGCAAACGATATAAATGACGAAATGATGGTAAAAGACCGCCCTAGAACTGACAGGTATGCGTTCTGGTACTGGGCTGCGATCGCTGACGGGTCGTAGCGTGGTTTGTCTGTTTCCAAGACAGAGGATCCCGTTGTCGAGCTCAACTCTTCCTCAACTGTGATCTGAGTTCCCGACACTGGTACCACTGACTTGTCCGCATCAGCCTGTGAGTCTAGTGCTTGAACAGAAGTTGGGGAAACTGTTTTAGGATTCATAAGAAGATATTTCCGACGGACAAACAGAAGCGATTCTGTAAACTATTGTAACAAAAGGGGGATATCATTAAAACTTAATAAAGGTTCGGCAATCTTCATACCAAAATGGTGGAATAACCCATTCCTGGGTAAGAATACGTAAGCCATCAGCTATCAGCCATCAGCTAGCCATTAGCTATTAGCCAAAGGCCACGCTACTGTTCGCGCAGCGTGCCCGTAGCGCAATCGGTGCTTTTAGGTGCAACCCGTGGCAAATTTAATTCTTAATGGTAAGAGCGCACCTTTGAATAAAATAAGCTGACGGCTGACGGCTGACGGCTGACTGCTTAAAGGAATACTGATTTTTAGTGGACACTTGACGATAAACTGAATGGTGAACGGTCAACGATTACTAGAGTTAACCCTTAGACTTCAATTGGGTATTAGGGTGTGACTTTTTCTAAATTGTTACAAAATGTGTTTACTATCACAATTTTCCCAACAGTGAATTTTGCTCAATGTTAGTTTATTTGCGAATTCACAACTTTGCCTTAATTGACCACCTAGAAGTGGAATTCGGTGCTGGCCTAAATGTGTTGACTGGGGAAACCGGTGCGGGTAAGTCCATTATTTTGGATGCCATTGATATTGCCCTGGGGGGAAAAGTAACCAATCGGCTGATTCGCACAGGGACTAAACGGGCTTTGCTAGAAGCCACCTTCTCGGTAGATAACCCCTTGATTGCCTGGTTGAGTGAGCAAGAAATTGACTTACTTGATCAAGCCGATTTAGTCTGTAGCCGAGAGATTACCGCAACAGAAAAAGGCATGCGATCGCGTTCTCGGGTCAATGGCACGATAGTTAATCGGCAACTGATGGAGGGACTGCGTGAGCGCTTGGTAGAAATTACTGCTCAGGGTCAAACCATACAGCTAATTATGCCAGCACGCCAACGAGGGCTACTCGACCTTTACGGCGGTTCCCTTGTGATCCAACAGCGAGATCGAGTTGGATCTGCGTATATAGCTTGTCAAGAGGCCAAGAAAGCTCTAGAGACACAGCAAAAGTCTCAGCAAGAACGCCTACAACGTCTGGACTGGTTAGAGTATCAAATTCAAGACCTCAGTGCTGCCAACCTTAGCGCTCCTGACGAACTTGAACAGCTTGAACGTGAACACCAGCGTCTGAACCATGTTGTGGAACTCCAACAGAGGAGTTACCAAGTCTATCAAGCACTTTACCATAATGATCAGGGGACTTTAGCTAGTGCTGACTTATTGGGTCAAGCGGAAAGTACCTTACAGGATATGGTAGACTATGATAGTCAATTGCAACCTCTACTAGACTTAGTCAGTGGAGCATTGGCTCAAGTGGTGGAAGCTGCCCATCAGATTAATGCCTATGGAGATGGACTAGAGACTGATCCGGAACGTCTCCAAGTGGTGGAGGAAAGAATTGGGGTTCTTAAACAAATTTGCCGCAAATATGGACCAACCCTTGCTGAGGCAATCGCTCACTATGAGAGCCTACAGGCAGAACTGGAAGAATTAGGCAGTGAAGGTGCATCTCTAGAACAATTAGAGAGAAATTACGCATTGAGTCAGGAAAACGTGACCGATGAATGTGATCAACTGACCAAATTGCGCTATAGGGCTGGGTCAGAACTGGAAAAACAGCTGGTTAACCAGTTAAAGCCCTTGGCTATGGAGAAGGTAAAGTTTACAGTGGAAATCAGCCCCATTGTCCCCACGGCAGCTGGTGCTGATCAAGTCACCTTTTACTTCTCTCCCAACCCCGGAGAACCCTTGCAACCTCTTGCTAAGACGGCTTCCGGTGGAGAAATGAGTCGATTTTTACTGGCACTGAAAGCCTGTTTTTCCAGCAGTAACCAGCCAGGAACAACCTTAATTTTTGATGAAATTGATGCTGGGGTGTCTGGTCGGGTAGCAGGAGCGATCGCAGAACGACTCTACCAACTCAGTCAACGCCACCAAGTTCTTTGTGTGACTCACCAACCGTTAATTGCTGCGATGGCAGACCAACATTTTAGGGTGGATAAACAGGTGATTGCTCAACCGATTTCTAGCATTTTGAAACAACCATCTTCCCCTCAAGTTAACCGCTCTGGCAGGACTCAAGTAGTTACCCAAATCCCGGAATCTGGAATGCCCGAGCTTCGAACTGTAGTAAGGATTAGTCTCCTGAATCATCCCCAAAAGCGGCAGGAAGAAATCGCTCAGTTAGCTGGTGGACAGTCGGCTCAAGACGCTATGAATTTTGCGGCTTCCTTGTTGTCCCAAGCTGCTAGCTGGCGTAAGACATGCACAGTGGGAAGACAGGACTAAGGCCAAAGGCGTTGCGTCAGTCTTTGAATGAATAGGAGATTAGTGGGCATCCTGCCCGCCCCAAAAGATCGCCGAACAGGCAAGATGCCTATTCTACAAAACTCTTAAAATCATTCCATTATTAAGCAACGCCAGGCCAAACAGCTAAATGTTAAAAATTGTGAGGTTGTGATGCATTAGTTTAATAGTTGGATCGCAATTGATTAATTAAGCTACTGACAAATTAATCTAGAATGCACTATAATCCAGTCAGGCCATATTTAACTCTCAATCAGAAAAAATCTACTCAGCGGCCAGCATAGAAGGTGCTCTCTAGGTAATCAACAGATTAGCCTTAAACTCAGATCAATTCGGTTAACTGGCTCTGACGAGTCAATAAGTATCAATGTAAGAGTAAATAAGTATCAAAAACACGCCATCATTAGACCGCTTCAGCAAAACCAAAGCTTTAGCGCAGGATAATTCTATGGTAGCTGCATCTGTTGATCAACACAATTCAAATCAGGTGGAAAAGGGGAGCATATCTGAGGCAAATTCCTCAGCAGCCGGTTCGCTAGTTGCGGCGGGACAAGGGATATCTAACTTTCTGGCACCTTTAAACCGGAAAAGTTTAAAACAAGTAGTCCCAAGTGTAGAGAAGGCACTCCAGATCGTCAATCAAACCCTGTCGATGCTGGAAGCTCTACTGGAAAACCAAGATTTTGAGAAGGTTCTCCAGGAGATTTTGACTGCGATTACTATCAAGACGGCAGAGTTAATGAATGCCGACCGAGTAACAATATTTTTTCTGGATGAAGACAAGAAGGAACTTTGGTCGGTAGTGGCAAAGGGAGAGGGAAACAACACCTTAGGAGAACTGCGATTTCCAGCTGATCAGGGCATTGTTGGTGAAGTAGCTACTTTCAAACGGGTGGTTAACGTTCCCTACGATTTTTATGATGACTCTCGTTCTAACACTGCCAAAAAGTCTGACAAAAAAACTGGATATCGCACCTATACCCTGCTAGCATTGCCCCTGTTGAATCGACAGGGAGATTTAGTTGCCGTAGTCCAATTACTGAATAAGGTCAAAAATTCCTATAGACAGAACGCTTCCTTAAAGGAAAAAATTGATCAACAGGGCTTTACTGACGAAGATCAAAAACTGTTTAAGGATTTTGCCCCTTCGATGCGGCTGGTTCTAGAATCTTCGAAGTCGTTGTACCGAGCTACCCAGAGACAAAGAGCAGCAACAGCACTGATCAAAGCTACAGAATCCCTCAATCTCAGCAGTTTGGATCTAGACGAAACCCTCAAGCGGGTGATGGATGAGGCGAAAACGCTGATGAAAGCCGACCGTAGTACCCTGTGGCTCATTGACCGAGAACGTAATGAACTGTGGGCGCAAATTCCCCAAGCGGATGGTTCCTCCCAAGAAATCCGGATCCTAATGGGGGTTGGCTTTGCCGGCAAGGTAGCTCAAACAGGTGAAGCTCTAAATATTCCTTTTGACCTATATGATCATCCCAATTCATACAATTCCAAAAAAGTTGATCAGGAATCTGGTTATCGCACCTGTAGCCTCTTGTGTATGCCAGTGTATAACTCCAATCAAGAGTTAATAGGTGTCACCCAACTAGTCAACAAGAAAAAGACCGGTGACTTTGAGCCCTACAATCCGAATGATTGGCCTAAAGCTCCCGAATGCTGGCAAGCAAGTTTTAATCGCATTGATGAAGAATACATGAAAGCCTTCAATATTCAAGCTGGGGTAGCCATACAGCGAGCGAAACTTTTTGCCACCATCAAACAGCAGGAACAAATTCAGCGGGATATGCTGCGCAGTCTCAGTAATGGGGTTATTTCCACCGATAAAACCGGTAAGATTATCGCTACCAATGAAAGTGCCAAGAAATTGCTGGGGTATTACCCTGGAGACAGATTGGAGGGGTTATCGGTTAGTCAGTTGATTAACATCAAAGGGGGAAATTTTGCTCAATGGCTCCAGAACGCTTTAACTGCCAAGACAGAAAAAGACAGCCGTCAGTACTACCCCGACCAAACCCTGATCTCACAGGGGTTAGAATCAACCAAGCATTGTGTGAATCTCTCGATTAACTCTATTGCTGATGCCAGTGATCAAACCCATGTCTATGGTGCGTTGGTAGTCATGGATGACATTAGTGATGAAAAACGCCTCAAGACTACCATGTATCGCTACATGACCCAGGAGTTAGCAGAGGAATTACTTAAGCTCGATGACCATAAATTAGGAGGCGATCGCAAAGAGGTATCAGTTCTGTTCTCGGATATTCGTGGCTATACTGCTTTGAGCGAAAGTTTAAAGGCAGAAGAGGTCGTGGGTATGCTAAACGACTATTTTGAGTCGATGGTGGATGCAATTTTTGAATATAAAGGTACCCTCGACAAATACATTGGGGATGCGATTATGGCTGTTTTTGGTTCGCCCTTGCCCCAAGAGGATCATGCTTGGAGAGCAGTGCAAACAGCCTTAGAGATGCGCCAACGTCTCAAAGAGTTTAATCAGCAACGTGTTAAAGCTAATCGAAAACCTTTAAAGATCGGCATTGGCATCAACTCCGATAGCGTCATTAGTGGTAATATGGGTTCGACTAAACGAATGGAGTTTACCTCTATTGGTGATGGAGTCAATTTAGGTGCTCGCTTGGAAACGGCTAGCAAGCAATACGGTTGTGACATCCTAATTAGTGAAAATACTTACAGAGCCTGTGCTGACCAGATCTGGGCTAGGGAATTGGACAAGGTAATTGTTAAGGGCAAGACCAAGCCAGTATCCATTTATGAACTGGTGGGCCTAAAATCTGAACCGATTTCGGAGGACAAAGCACGAATCATTGAACATTACTACAAAGGCCGTCAGTATTACCTCCAGCGACAGTTCGCCCTCGCCATGGGTGAGTTTGGCACCATTCTACAAAAATATGACAAACATGACCAAGCGTCTGTATTGCACCTGAGCCGTTGTCAGCGTTTTCTTCAAGAACCTCCTAACGATGACTGGGATGGTGGCTGGAAGTTGTTAGAGAAATAGTCGTTAGTCCTTAGTGATTGGTCAAAGGATAATTGTTAAGACCATAGCGCCCATACAACAATGCCCATATCCCATACACTAGGCTTGAGCAACGGGTGCAAGCCTAAGTCTTGTTTCAATTAACTAAGGACTAATGGATTAACGATTAGAGAACCTTGTGAGTGTACTCATGCTGTTTTACATTATCTTCCTTAGTAACAACTCGCTGCATATTTAGCAACCGCTTGCGTTCTGTGGAAAAGTTGAAGTTATCAAACGTTGTGCCGAGGGGAATATGAGCGATCGCTTCTGGACAACTCTTGTAAGTGCGTGCAGCCGCGAGGGCTCGGTTAGTAAAATCATCGCAAAACTGAGCATCCTCTGGAAACTCAGCGGGTTTGACAAGGCTATCCCCTGAGATTACTTGACCTAGAGTTGTACCAAAAGCCACTGAGTAAGATGTAGGAACGCTTTTAAGCAGTGCTTCTAGGGAGGCTGAGGGGATGGGTTCAATAATTTGAACTTGATGAACTTCCCCCTCTTCTTTGATAAAGCAGGTGGCTAAGCCCACCACCAGGTAGTTATCGGTAGATAAATCGGGAGCATTAGCTAAGGGAGTTGCAGCGGTCATAAGACTATTTCAGTACAGGATTTGAAACCAAGTTGACACTCCCCCGTCTAAAGACGTGGGGATTCCTAGATCAGCGAACCACCTTAAACCGTCGTGTCTTCGGGAGAAGCAATACTTAACCAAATATCGGTAGAAAACTACCAAATACCCAGTTAATTCACGGCAGACCTAGAGGGCAGTTCTCCTTAGGCGTTCAGGTACTTTCTTGAGAGTGCCGACTCTTTTCCCCATGTTTCGGTGTGCCCCACCGTACACTACGGTGCAATCTGTGGCAAATTCAATTCGCCAACGGAAAGCGCACCGGTTTTTCTTGGAAAGTTTTCTGTTCTAGGTTCACACGTCAATTGTTGGTTGACGATTGGGTTTTTAGAGAGGATTTTCCCTACCCTCTGAGCATTACTACTTTCTAGGCGGTCAAACTTGGTTCCCTATTCCAGCTGTCCTAGCGGTTTTTCAGCCTGTACTCTATAATACTTTATTCTACACAGGCAAGGAGAAGATTAGGGAAGCTTACAATCTTTTTTTTTCACGGCGACTAAAGTCGCTCTCGAGCTTTCATCCACGCTCTGAAGAGGCGTGGTTTTCAGCTTGGTGACTCTCACATATAGCAGCAACCGAAGTATAGTTGAGGACAGAGTATTTTGGTTGAAAGGGAGCAGGGAGTAGGGACTAAGGCCGTAGGCCACGCGGGGCGCGTTCGGAGCAGAAATATGTCTTAAGCTTTACTTCGACTGTTATTAATCACGCGCCAAGATAAATCAAATCAATAGCTTTGGTGGCATTCTATCAGCAGAGCAGGTCAGCTGATACCTACCCGGTGCGCTTACAGTCGTTGAATTAAATTCGCGCTTAGGTGAGCGCCGTTTAATCCAACCGCCGCTGACCTAAGTCTTCTCTATTCTGCTGCTTTGTAAAACTGATATAACGCGGTATAATCAGCACGTTAACGTTTACTTCCTGCTTCTTCCAAAAACTTGGGTTGCGTGAGGGGTCGGCCCTACTCACTTACACAGGCTATCACCAAGAAGCCCTCGGCTAAATGCTGTAAATTCACACTTGCGTTGTAATCTCTGTCCTTGACGGCACCGCAAGCGAAGCAGCTAAAAACTCGTTGTGTTAGTGGCATTTCTTGATTGTTTCCACAACTAGAACAGGTTTTAGAGGATGGAAAAAACCGATCGGCAAACACTAATTCACAGCCGTACCATTCGGATTTATATTCCAGTTGGCGACGAATCTCATAGAAGGCAGAATCAGCAATAGCACCTGCTAGTTTATGATTTTTCAACATACCGGACACATTCAAGTCTTCTAACCCTATGACAGCGTGGTTCTTGCTAAGCCAGGAGGTTAATTTATCGATGGCATCTTTCCGGATGTTAGTGACTCGTTGGTACGTTTTGGCTAGTTTCAATCTGGCCTTATCCCTATTCTTAGAGCCTTTTTCTTTTCTAGCCAATTGTCGCTGAAGTAATGCTATCTTCTTTTGAGCCTTTTTGTACGCTCTAGGATTAGGAAATACAGTTCCATCTGAGCAAGTCGCGAGAACTTTTACCCCAACATCAACACCTAAATAGTCTCGGGTTTTAACTGTAGGTTCGGGGTCAAACTCATAAGCTACAGACAAATACCAAGAGTCCGCCACTCGACTGATGGTTATTCGTTTAGTCTGTATTTCAGGTAAAGCTTCATAAGTCCTAACCCATCCAATAAAGGGAAGCTTTAACCTTCTCCCTTCAAAAACCATAACCTTACCGCAGTTATCAATGGTAAAGCGATCATTTCGTCCTTTTTTCTTAAATTTAGGATGTTGAGCCGTACCTTTAAAAAAGCGCTTGAATGCTTCACCTAAGTGCAGAAAAGCAAACTGATAAACTCTTGAACTTAGGGTAGACTGCCAGGGATAATCAGGCTTGATGTGATTGGTATAAAACTTTTTGAGCTTGTTAGTTGACAGTTTTAGTCCCTCTTTATAAGCGGAGTTCCACATCCGAAGTGCCCAATTCCAAATCCATCTTGAATAACCGGCGTGTTGAGCCATTAAGGTTTTCTGTTTGTTATTCAGTTTTAACTTGGTTTTGAAGGCTCTTTGCATAATTCGGGATCATTATTCAACAGAGTCTTGTATTTTCTTAGTCCATACAATCGACTTGAAAAACAGTGAAGAATTGCCAGGATATCTTCTACCATTTCTGCTTGTGGTGAAAGTTCTTTTTCATTGAGAACAATCAACTCACACTTATTTTGTTCACAAAGCCAGTTAAACAAATCAAAACCAAATCGAGCCAGCCTATCTTTATGAGCAACAACTACTCGACTGACTTCACCTTTAAGAATTTGACTGAGAAGTGCTAGTAGTTTTTTTCGCTTAAAGTTTAATCCTCCACCAACTTCTTTAATAGTTCTGGCTTCTGGGTATAAAGCTTGCAATTGGGCCACTTGCCTGTTTAAATCTGGCTTCTGAGCATGACTAGAAACTCGACAATAAAGCACTGTTTCTTTTTTGACACTGAAGGAGTGAGTATAGGATTCTACATCATATCTCCGTTGTCCTGATGGTGTTTTAATTGCTTGGATAATTCCGGCCTTTTCCCATCTAGCTAAAGTCCTGACGTTAACGCCTAGTAACTCAGAAGCTTCTTTAGGTTTAAGATACTTGGTCACCTGACTAACTTTGACAACATACTTATAGTAGCGTGTTGTGCCGTAAAATGTCAACTAAGTTTTGTCTCTAAGTATTTTAGTTGAGTGATGGCTTTTTGGGATTAAAGCAACCGATCCATCAGCCAAGCAGGAACCATATTTGACTGGATGTGGATGACGTATAACGGATTGAGCTGTTATTTGTAGATTTAAGGATGGCTGGGGTAAATAACTTGGAACCGTTATGATTAGGTTTCAAAAAGCAAAAGCAGCTTTTGGCTACCTGCCATTATGTGTTTTTGTTTGTTTATACCGTTGATGATATGGCGTTGGACAATATTATATAGTAAACTATAATGCTACGTGAACATCATGACATAACACTACTAAAGTTGCGCCAGCAAGTTGGCTTAACTCAGCGAGAACTTGCTGAGGCTCTTGGAGTAACCCAAAAAACCATTTCCATTTGGGAAAGGGGTAAAATGCAGCCTAAGCTCTCCTTTTGGCAGACTAAGTTAATGATGGAAAAGCTCAACTGCACCCTTGATCAGCTAATCATTGCCACTGAGCTGAAACACCAGAATCATAATGAAATTAAATCAACCAAAATTAGACCACATAATCCCAGATTTTTCTAAAACTCAAGGGTGCAATCTTGGACTTTGGCTAGGTCTGAATGATGCACCTTGGGGGGCTGGCTGCCTAGAATTGGTTGGTTAGCGTCAGCACTAGGGCACTAGTCGTTTGAATCTATGAGGATTAGCACAATCCTGGTGCCCTTTGGTAAATCCTCGTTTGGAATATAGCTGAGTCAAAACCATCATTCAATCTCCTTGGGGACTCCCGTTATACCCGTGTTAAGCAGCGTCTGGCACTGCCAGTAAGGGTTAGCGGGTTAGAAGTTACCGTAAGATCGGGTCGCCTTTATGGGTGATGCTCGCCCATAGCCGCTCCGCGAAAGGTCTTGCATAAAATAAAAGGGTTAAGTCTTTTGTAATCAGGCGACCCGATCTAAGGCGCGCGTCTCCGGGGAATTGGAGACGGAAACTCTTGCGATTATTGATAATTTTTACTAGTAGATAGAGATAATTAATCAACTATAAAGTGCCGATTTGCGCGCCAGCTGAAAAGCCTCACGGTGCCCTTGACCCGTAATTAAATTCGCCACGGGTCAAGGGCACCGCTGCTAGAAGCGTAAGCCAAAAGACAAGTAAAATCAATGATTTGATCTCAGAGTGTAGAGGCTATTTGGCGCGCGCCAGTAAGGATTTATGTTCTTAGGAATCTCTCGCTATAATATTTGATTTAGCGACGAGAGTAGTCAATTCGTTACCAAAACTGTTACGAGGACTATGCCCACAGTTAGCGTACTCTACGATCAAATGTAGTTAATGCTCCTTAGACCAGTCTAAAAGCTGTGGAACTCTTAGTCCCATGGCTTTTTGTTTGTTATCAACTTTTAGGATTTCCGGATAGCTTTTACAAAACCCCCTTAGAGCTTGGAATCATCCCTGCACGACGAGGATCAATTTCCACAGCCATGCGCATTGCTCTGGCCAATGCCTTGAATGTCGCTTCAATAATATGATGTGAATTGATGCCATCTAGTTGGCGGATATGTAGGGTGAGCTGACTATGGTTAACCAGTGCAACAAAAAACTCTCGCACCAGTTGGGTATCATAGGTTCCGACACGCTGGGTAGGAATTTCCAAGCCATAGCTTAAGTGAGGACGTCCAGAAAAATCTAGAGATACCAGAATCAATGCCTCATCTAGGGGAGCCAGGAAATTACCGAAGCGGAAAATTCCTTTGCGATCGCTTAATGCTTTTGCCAAGGCTTGCCCTAGGGTAATCCCAACATCTTCGTTAGTGTGGTGATCATCAATTTCTAGGTCTCCCTTTGCCTGCACCTCCAAGTCAATCAGTCCATGGGAAGAGATTTGATGCAGCATATGGTCTAAAAATGGGATGCCTGTATTAGCGGTGCAGATACCTGTACCATCTAAATTCAGTGACACTTGTACATCAGTTTCCCCAGTAGTACGCCTGACTGAAGCTGTTCGCGCCTTTAACGTAGACTCTTGAGTGTTGAGAATTATCGGTCCGCTCTCGATCTGCGTCCGGTTATTGCTTACTTGCATTACATCTTTGCTCCTGTCTAACTTAACTTCATCCGCTCAATTGCCTCACAACGAACATGGGCAGCATGAGTGTGAGATCAATTGCGGACAGGGTTTATATCGTTTATACTAGATATAGTAGGGAAGACAAATTAAGAGCTAACCGCCACCTACGTGCTTAAAAATAGAACTTATTGTATTGTTCCGGAGGGTCGGGGCATCCCGTGTCGTTAATAAAGTAACCCGTGTATCCTAAGCAATAGCTGGAGTTGGTAAGAAGCCCACACTGAACCGATAGGTCAGTGTGGGAGTATGTCACCTACATGCCCATTATTTCGTAACCAGCGTCTACATATAAAACCTGACCAGTGATGCCACTGGCTAAATCACTACACAAGAAAGCAGCTGCTTTACCCACTTCTTCCTGAGTAACCGTGCGGCGCAGTGGTGCTACTTTCTCTACATGATGAATCATATCCATTATCCCCCCAACTGCTGAAGAGGCTAAGGTCCGGATTGGCCCTGCGGAGATAGCATTGACCCGAATCGTTTGAGGTCCGAGTTCTGCTGCCAGGTAACGAACACTCATTTCCAGTGCTGCTTTAGCAACACCCATCACATTATAATTGGGAATTACTTTAACACCCCCCAGATAGCTGAGGGTGACAATGCTACCGCCATCAGTCATCAAGTGCTTCCAAGCCGCTGTTAGTCGATTGAGGGAGTAAGTGCTAATGTCTAAGGCTAGGGAAAACCCCTCACGGGATGTCTGACTAAACTCTCCCGATAGATCTTCTTTATTGGCAAAGGCTAAACAGTGAATCAGGATGTCCAGTCTGCCCCATTGTTTTGCGATCGCATCTGCAATCGCTTCAATTTGGGCATCGTTTCGGACATCACAGGGCATGATAATGCTAGGTTCGAGGGGCTCTACCAGGTCTCGAACTTTTTTCTCATAGCGACCTTTTTCGTCAGGCAAAAAGTTCACACCTAAATTTGCCCCCGCGTTGTGCAACTGTTGGGCGATCCCCCAAGCAATGGAGCGGTTGTTGGCGATGCCAGTGACAAAAGCATTTTTTCCGTTGAGATCGAGCATGGTTTTTAGGTTGAGTCGCGCTATGAGTCAGGGTTGAAGGTTACTTAGCCGTGTATGACAGCCCAGCTATTATATCCCTGAATGCAGCAACATTGAGTTTTTCAGCTCCATGTCTTGATGCAACGCTGACCTGTGGGGTTTCCCCACAGGTCAGCGTTGCATTGCTTTTGACCTTCAGGCTTACCTCCTGAGATTTTTGGTTTTTGGTAGCAATTTTTACAAAAAATTAGCTCAGATTGATATTAAGTAGTGGGAAATAAATTTGTCTATGCCACGATGATTGCTACGAATTGCCGCTTCTACCTGACGGGGTTAAGGGAAAATCAAGTCAAGAGCTTGCTAAGATATAGACTAGCAGTTAATACTGTTGGCCTGTTGGCAAATTAGCTCAAAACTTGCCCGGTGCCCTTGACCTAGGCAAATTAAATTGGCCACCGGTCCCACCGCCGAAATTGATGGGCAAGGGGAATTGGAAACGGTTGTAGCAGTTCACAACAAACTCAATAAAACTGTTTAAAATCCGCTAAAATAGCCTAAATATACCAGATTAATGAGGTAATCCGTGGCTTAAAATCCCCGGAAGTCTCTTAAATGTAAATAGATAGGGGCATTTGTACAAAGAAATAGATATGGATAGGGTTGTGACGCAGGATACACCACTAGCGGCTGTGTTTCGTCAGATTGGTAGAGGAGCGTTTCCACCAGTCGTAGAAACCTATGAGCGAGGTAAGACGATTTTCTTCCCAGGAGATCCAGCTGAACGGGTTTACTTTTTGCTAAAAGGTGCTGTAAAACTTTCTAGAGTATACGAAGTAGGGGAAGAAATTACTGTAGCACTGCTGCGAGAAAATACGGTTTTCGGTGTTCTGTCTCTGATTACTGGTCACCAATCTGATCGGTTCTACCATGCAGTTGCCTTTACAACTGTAGAGTTACTCTCTTCCCCGATTGACCAGGTCGAAAAAGCACTGAAGGAAAACCCGGAATTATCAATGTTGATGTTACGGGGGCTATCGTCTCGGATATTACAGACGGAAATGATGATCGAAACCCTAGCTCATCGGGATATGGAGTCTCGATTGGTTAGTTTTCTATTAATTCTCTGCCGTGACTTTGGCATACCCTGTGGGGATGGGATTACCATTGAACTGAAGTTGTCCCATCAAGCGATCGCAGAAGCTATCGGTTCGACTCGGGTTACTGTCACCCGTCTACTGGGAGACCTACGGGAAAAAGACATGATTTCGATTCACAAGAAAAAAATTACTGTCCACAAGCCAGTGGTTTTGAGTCAGCAATTTACGTGAAAATTAGCGATTGCAACAACAATACACCTGATTGCGACCATTAGATTTAGCGATCCGTAGGTTCTGGTCAGCAGATCGCAGTAGGCTTTCCCCTCTATGGTCGTCCGTATTGTTAAGGGCAGCAACACCCAAGCTAATGGTAATTGGGAGCACCAATCTTCTATCAATCTGAAACGGTTGATCGCTAATAATATGTCGCACTCGGTTAGCCACTGCTCGGGCTTCTTCACAGTCAGTGTGACTAAGAATGATCACAAACTCTTCTCCACCATAACGAAAGAGGGAATCTTGAATACGTAGGTTATGTTTGAGACGACTTGCCAGTAGCTTGAGAGCGCGATCGCCTACCGGATGTCCGTAGTTGTCGTTGATGGACTTGAAATAGTCTACATCTAGGATAATCAGACTCAGGGGCCTTGATTGACTAAACGCATTTTTGACTTGTCGGGGTAACTCCGATTCCATTGCCCGACGATTGCTCAATTCTGTCAAGGGATCAACCAATGCTATCCTTGATAGGAAATCATTAGTGTGCATTGCTTCCCGGTATAGTCGCACTCCTCGTAACCCTGCCTGAATTTGTGCCTTAAGCAACCGATTTTCTGCTACAGCTATGGCTGAGTCTTGATTACTGATTGAACTGATCCGTAAGTAGGCATCTGCACCGTTTTCTAGGGCTTGAGCACATTCTCTTAACTCCCAGTTTGGGTCTAGTCCCATTGCTGTAATCGCTATTTCGGGCAAGTCATTGATCAAAATGCAGTATATCCAACCGAGCAGCTTTTGTTCTTTAATTTGACGACATAGTTGTAAACTAGCCACCTGGGTTGCCTGCAAAATTAAAATAGCGGGTTGTCTAGTCTTGATGTGTTGTATGACATCATCAAGTTCCAAAGATACCTCGAAAGTGCTAGACCTTATATAGCAAGTCCGCTTCACAAATGTAGTGATAAACTGTTTATTTCCTACCACTAATATAGAAGCATTTATAGAAGCATCGTTTTTATTTATAGTTAGCTCTACAGAGCTAATACATTCACCCGGAATTAATAATCTTAACACTGCTACTTCTTCAAGAAAGTATTAGCTAATACGTTTTGCTCTAAATTCACCAGTAGACATCTCCAGAAACTCGGTTTTGACCCAGGCAGTGCAAGGGTTTGAGGTTAATTTTTGGAGATGTCTAGTATATGGGATTGGCTATGGAATAGATTGATGCTAGATAACTAGATAAATTGATCCTATTGCTGACTATCGTTTAGGAGCTCAAGTACAGTTGGATCAGTTACCAATTCCCCATTGCCGATTCCCCTCCCCGATATGGATTGTGAATCACGAGCTGTGGAACTTTTGATAAATTAGGTGATCTTATAACAATCATTTCTAAACTAGATTACTGTATATAGCAATTATAAATAGGTTGTGAACTATCAAGAGGCCAGGATGCCAATAATACCATGATTTTGGGTTTCTAGATTTTCACAACTCGTTTATAATTGTTATATCGTTTTTAGCTTAACGAGTTTTGTTGAATATAAACCTGAATAACAACAAAAATTAGTTTAATCCCCGATGAATCCAAAGCCAACTTAGGCACATCTTAGGCACATCTTAGGCACATAGTTAATTAGGGGTTACTCAGCAGAAGCTGAGCACAGGGATTATTCTATTTATACTTTCCTCTAATACTCTCTTGTTTTTATCACAAGTGGCAGTAGCAATTTCCTGGTATCCGGGTAATTTTTCTAAATCTTTATCGAACATGGTGAAAACACCTAACTGTTCAACTAAGTGAGAGCATTATTATTCCCACTAACCTCTATATCAAGTCAGGTTGAATACCCATAATTAGAGGGAGGGTGGGGAGACTGACAAGGGTAGGTTTTTTACTTTGGAGATAGGTAATCGGTAATGGGTAATGGCTAATCGGTAATGGCTAATCGGTAATGGGGACCGGTCCCCTAACCCCCTCACAGGGGTAGGTTTTTTACATTAGGGTCAAACATGGGGCGACCCAGAGGGAGAGGAAAAGGAAAACAACTTAGGTGCGCTTTCCGCATCTAATTATTAAATTCGCCACGGGTCGCACCTGAAGAAGGGATGCAGCTTCGGAACTGGGGGTTTCCCCCGGAGACGCGCGCCTTAGACAGGGGAGCCTTTATGGTTGGTAGGCTATGCAGATGCATGGTTAAAACTTGAGGCGCGACCCCGTAATTTAATTCTTCACGCGGAAAGCGCGCCTCCATTGATTAAGGGGCGTTGCTTAATAATCAAATGATTTCAAGAGTTTTGTGGAACTGGCATCTTGGCTAGAACTGGCATCTTGGCTAGAACTGGCATCTTGGCTAGAACTGGCATCTTGGCTAGAACTGGCATCTTGGCTAGAACTGGCATCTTGCCAGTTTCCTCCTTATTTTCGCGCGGGCAGGATGCCCACTCTACTCCTATTCATTTCTTAATTCAGCAACGCCTTTTTTTATAACTGAATAATATCCAATTTAAATGCGCAACACCTAGTTAACTAATACTTAGTAAACTAGCACTATTTAACCAAAACAATATAAATGTAAGCATTCAGCCGTCAGCCGTCAGCCGTCAGCCGTCAGCCGTCAGCCGTCAGC
>NZ_JAAHHE010000949.1:0-1164 GCF_010692525.1 Moorena sp. SIO3B2 | reverse complement strand
CGAATACGAGGAATTCGCCTCTTGGCAGAGGCTGGGTTGCCAGCGGGTGATATCACCTTTGAGGAGATCGAACCATCACTGGATCAAGTGATTCGTGATCATCCTGATCACCTAGAGCTGGTTCATGAATATGACCAAATGCCCACTTTAGAGTTCTTGATTAACGAGCTCTACCATACCGATTTTGGGCGGTGTTATCTAGGCAGTAAAACTCTGCTGAAGTTATCCCCAGACGCTGTTGCTGACGCCCTACTGGCTACCTATGCTGACAAAGCCCATAACGATTATGGTGCTCACTACCATGTTGTTAAACTGTTGGGTTGGCTGAAATACACCGATGCCTACGATTTGATAGTGGAAGCCCTACACAATAAAGCACCCCAGTTTCAGAAATCCCGTGCTGCTGCTGCTATTGCCTTGGGTAATTTAGGGGATGAACGGGCAATTCCCTTACTCAAAGACAGCCTCAATACCAAGATTTTTAACTTGAAATATGCCAGTTTAATGGCATTAGAGCAGTTTGGGGACACCAGTGGTCAAGATCTGGCAGCTAATGATTCAGATTGGTTGATTCGGTCGAAAGCATTTACTAAAGCAGTTACTAGTCATTAGTGATTAGGATTAGTCATTAGGTAAGCTATCAGCTATCAGCTATCAGCTATCAGCTATCAGCTATCAGCTATCAGCTATCAGCTATCAGCTTATGGGCAAGCTACACCGAACAGCTTTTGAATAAGCGATGCAGTCGGCCAAAGGGGGTTTCCCCCACTCGCGCTTGGGATCAAGACAACAGGTAAGCATTCGAATAATGCTGAGTTAAGTTGGCATGATAGCTTACCGCTAACGTCACATCAAGTAGCGTGCGCGTAGCGCATATGCTTAGATGGGCAAATCCCCAGACTTTCAATTCGAGAAAATCTCGAACTATTAAATTCTACCGTTTGCGCATTGCGCATAGGGGCACGCTACTTGAGGTGCGCACCCTACGCGAACGAGGTTTATTTTAAGCATGATAGCTGACGGCTGACAGCTGACGGCTGACAGCTGACGTCATTAGTAACCTTGGAAGAGCATCTTTAGTGTACTAAGCACTATTACCATGCTCTAATAATTGGTAATTGCGATCGGCTATCAAACTAGAGCAGCCAGAATAATATATAGAAT
>NZ_JAAHHE010000948.1:0-1169 GCF_010692525.1 Moorena sp. SIO3B2 | reverse complement strand
TACTTCAGCACCTGACCCAGAAAAAGCAAGACGAAGGTTTTACTCTAATTGAACTACTAGTTGTAATCATCATTATTGGAATTCTATCCGCCATTGCCTTGCCTTCTTTCTTGAACCAAGCTAATAAGGCCAAGCAGTCAGAAGCTAGAACTTATGTCGGTTCCATGAATAGAGCTCAGCAAGCGTACTACCTGGAAAACAGTGTATTTGCTACCGAATCTGAGTTTGGTCTGTTAGGTCTTGGTATCAGAACAGTAACTCAGCACTACATTTACGGTATAAATGGAGGTCCGACAGGCAGCGTCTCTAACTATGCAGACCCAAGAACTCCGGGTGAAGCCGATGATGCTGCTACACGTGATTCGGAATCTGCGCTTAAGGCATATTATGGAGTCGTAGCCTTAGGTGAGACAGAGAACGAAGAGACAACCACGTTGGCTGTATTGTGTGAAACTATAAAATCTGTGAGAAAAGGAGGTCAAGAGGCTAAGACACAAGGAGCCACTGTTGATGGTGACGGTAATCCAGAATGCGCCAACGAAGATACTGACTGGAAGGAGTTATAAGCTTATAAACACTTAGGTTAAAATCTTAGTGAGACAGTTTTAATCACCTAAAATAAGATATTTACTTAGAGTGGGTAGAGGGTTCTACCCACTCTGTTTTGTGGAAATATTTAGGTGGACAATTCCGCTGATCACGTTTTGAATAGTATTAGAAAATGGGGTGATCTGTTTAATTTAATTGGCAAAAACGTATGACTAACTGGCAGCAACAAGCTGAGCAATATCTAATTCAGGGGGACTACAGTAAGGCCGCAAGCTTATACGAACAGGCTATTGAAGCGGAACCTGATGTCATCGCCTACTACTGGCATTTAGGATTACTGTTCCTATTGCAGGGTCAAGAAACCGAAGCCCAAACCACTTGGCTGCTGGTGATGGCGGAGGCGGAGTCAGAGCAATTAGAGACTTGGACCGAGGAACTGCTCCAGGTGTTGCAAACCGAAGCTGAGCGCAGGCAGGGGTTAGCCGATTATGCCGTAGCCTGGGCAATCCGCCAGCATATGCGGGAAATTTGCCCCACGGATCTGACTAATCTCTTGGAAATTATTGCCCTAAGCATCAAGCTAGAAACCTTTAGGGGTGATGACTTGACGGAGCTGGGGG
>NZ_JAAHHE010000947.1:0-1173 GCF_010692525.1 Moorena sp. SIO3B2 | reverse complement strand
GTAATGATCAAAAATCTCAAATCCTGCTTGTTCAACACAGCGAGCCAAGCTTTGATATTCCCAACCTACAACATAGCGATAGCCGGTTGGACGAACACTATAACCCTCATGATCACCACGAATCATTGACATAACTATGGCACCATTGCTAACAAGCGATCGCTTTATATCCTTAAGTACCCTAACCATGGAAGCACGGGGAATATGAATCAGGGATGCATTGGCAAAGATCCCATCAAAGCTCTTTGGTGGCAGCTTGAGGTTCAGAAACGATTGCTGCCAAACCTCGGATCCTGAAACCTGTTGCGCCATCTTCACAAATGCTGGTGTAGCATCGAGACCAATCACTTGATGACCCTGGTCTTTAAAGGCAACCAAGTCTCTACCAGGACCACAACCTAAATCCAGAATCTTGCCTGGATTACGGGGCATAGCATCCACCAAAGCGTTGCGATTTTGAGACACATCGTGATTCCAGGTGCCTTCCCGGA
Organism: Moorena sp. SIO3B2; assembly: GCF_010692525.1. Lineage (NCBI taxonomy): Bacteria > Bacillati > Cyanobacteriota > Cyanophyceae > Coleofasciculales > Coleofasciculaceae > Moorena > Moorena sp. SIO3B2. Next base: position 682 of record NZ_JAAHHE010000947.1, on the reverse strand, counting down.
AAGATTCTGCTGTTGCTTGATACTCAGCAATTGTTACTATTTCGTGATCTTCCACAATAGTTCAACCTGGTGATACTCAACCAAATTCTACTATCTAGCTAATTAGAGTAAATCACCAATAGCTGCATAATAAACTCAGCCGCAGTTATATAAGTTCGTTGTGGTGGTTGCTCACCTAATGGCACCATTACCCACCAGCCTTGGCACTGACAAGGGCTACGCCACAAGTCCAAATGGCCTATTGCGGGTGTTGCATAAAAACTGTCTTCCCCTGCCCCCAATAGCGCTGAACTCCAGTGGGTAAAGTAATCGTGACTAATCCGGTGGATGGGAAAATTGCCATACAGAGGGACACCCCAGCCATCAATAGCGATCAATGCTTGGATGGAACCTCCCAGTAACTGCCAACCCCAAGCTGCTGCGATCGCACCCACTACCCCAGCACTGAAGCTGATCAAGACTATGGGAGTTTTCACCAAACCAATGTGACGTTGCAAGAACTCTTTAATATGAATAGCTGAGTAAGCTGGGTAGTCCTGAGCTGGAAAAATCAAGACTTTCTCAGTCGAGGGACTTGATAGCTCCAAACTTGCTAAAAAATCTTGGGTCAGTTGGTGGTCATGGATACCGGGGCAGATAATTAAGTACGGGGCAAGTGACAGTTGATAAAAATGCACAATAA
>NZ_JAAHHE010000946.1:0-1174 GCF_010692525.1 Moorena sp. SIO3B2 | reverse complement strand
ACAAAGCTATTAAATTTTCAAGAACTGGAGATAGCTTATCAGCGAGCAAAGTTAGAGCAAACCACAGAAGCTCAAGCCCGACAACAAGCGGAGTTAGAGCGAGCTGCTGAAGCTCAAGCCCGACAACAAGCGGAAGAAGCTCTACAGAATGCTATTTCCCCGTTATTAAGCTTAGGCTTGACTATTGAACAGATAGCTGAAGCACTAAATTTATCAGTGGCAGAAGTTAACCGTCACGTTTAAATTGGTTATTCCCCCTTACCTATTCCCTATTCCCTAATTCCCTGCTCCCTACTCCCTACTCCCTTGCTGAATGACCAATGACTAATGAGCAATTAAAACCTAAATTTTTCTACCGCAATACTAATGGTACACCAATGGCAGAAAGTGACCCTAACCGAGATTATATCATTTATGGCGTAGAAGCCTTGAAAAACTATTTCAAAAATCGAGACGATGTTTATGTTTCCGGTAACTTATCGATTTACTACCTAGAAGGCGTATATGATGCGGTAATTGAGCCTGATGTATTTGTGATTTTCGGAGTAGAAAATAAACTACGAAAACACTACAAAGTTTGGGAAGAAGGCGGAAAGTTTCCGAGTTGGATATTAGAAGTAACTTCAATAAGTACTAAGGGAACTGATCAAAGGTTTAATCGCCAAACATACCAAGATATGGGAGTATTAGAATACATGCAGTATGACCCTGTGGAAGATTATCTCCAACCACCCCTGAAAGGATTACGTCTGGTGGAGGGAAACTATGAACCTATGGCTAGCAAACCTTTAGGAGATGAAGATTTCTCGATTTACAGTGAAGTTTTAGGTTTAGAACTTCAAGTGAATCAGGGAAAACTAGAGTTTTTCGATCCAAAGTTGGGAAAAAAGCTATTAAACTTTCAAGAACTAGACATGGCTTATCAGGAAGCTGAACAAGCACTACAGCAAACTGAACAAGCACTACAGAAAGCTATTTCACATTTATTAGGATTAGGGTTAAGTGTGGAACAGATAGCTGAAGCCTTGAGCTTATCACTAGAAGAGGTTAATCACAGACTGCAAGAATAACTAAGGTCAGTTTTGGATAAGGAGGAGCGAAGGGAGTAGGCTGAAAGTGTTTAAGAATTCAGCCGTCAGCCGTCAGCTGTCAGCCATTGGCGTAGCGTGCGCGT
>NZ_JAAHHE010000945.1:0-1175 GCF_010692525.1 Moorena sp. SIO3B2 | reverse complement strand
CAAATGGCTACGATCCTCCCTGGTCATCAGGTGTGCAAGAATCTGGCTGGATGGCTTATGGGAAGCATATCGCGGCTCGGCTCAACATCACCCCAAAGGATTCATTGTTGGAAGTTGGGTGTGGTGCAGGTGCTTTTCTCTATCCGTTTTACCAACAAGGAAACCCCGTCGCGGGAATTGACTACTCAGCTAACTTGGTCAAGATTGCCCGAGCGGTCATGCCCCAAGCCACGATCAGCCTAGGAGAAGCCATTGATCTACCAAGAGACCGTCAATTCGATGTTGTGGTGTCAGGGGGGGTCTTCCATTATTTTCCAACCTATGAGTATGCAGCAGAGGTGCTCCGGGGCATGGTTCAAATCGCCCAGAAAAGTATCGGCGTTCTTGATCTTCCTGATCTGTCTAAGCAGGAAGCAGCAATCAGTGCCCGGAAAGCAGCCATCGGAGATGCGGAATATGAGGAGAGGTATCGGGGACTCGATCATTTGTACTACAGCAAGGACTGGTTCCAACAAGTTCTAGCAACTGAGTCGGTTCAGGTAACGACTGAAGATCAGTGCCTTCAAGCCTACGACAATAGCAAATATCGTTTCAATGTCTTGATTCATAAACACTAATGGAAGTAGAAACAGCTGTTATTCTAGCTGCTGGTATGGGCATTAGACTGCAGGAACTAGGGCAATCGACTCCTAAAGGGTTTCTCCAGTTGGGAGAGCAACCCATTATTGAGGAATCGATAGAGCGCCTGACTGCCTGCGGTATGCAGCGCATCATCATTGTCACTGGTCATTTATCTGACTTTTATGAGCGTCTGCAGCAACGTTTTAATGACCAGATATTGACGGTTCATAACCCACACTATGCCGAATCAGGTACCATGTATTCCCTCTATTGTGCCCGTGATCTGATTGAGGGTGATTTTCTGTTGTTGGAATCAGATCTGATTTACGAACAGCGTGCTTTGACAGCAGTCTTGAACTTTCCTAAAGACAATGTCGTCTTGCTATCTGGTCAAACCAATGCTGGTGATGAAGTGTATGTAGAAACTTCAGGTGAGACAATCGTTGCGATGTCTAAAAATAAGGCTGAACTGGGGAGTCAAATTGCCGGTGAATTGGTCGGTATTTCCAAAATATCCCAGCCTTTGTTTCAAAGTATGTTGGCCCAAGCCACCG
>NZ_JAAHHE010000944.1:0-1175 GCF_010692525.1 Moorena sp. SIO3B2 | reverse complement strand
CAAATGGCTACGATCCTCCCTGGTCATCAGGTGTGCAAGAATCTGGCTGGATGGCTTATGGGAAGCATATCGCGGCTCGGCTCAACATCACCCCAAAGGATTCATTGTTGGAAGTTGGGTGTGGTGCGGGTGCTTTTCTCTATCCGTTTTACCAACAAGGAAACCCCGTCGCGGGAATTGACTACTCAGCTAACTTGGTCAAAATTGCCCGAGTGGCCATGCCCCAAGCCACGATTAGCCTAGGAGAAGCAATTGATCTACCAAGAGACCGTCAATTCGATGTTGTGGTGTCAGGGGGAGTCTTCCATTATTTCCCAACCTATGAGTATGCAGCAGAAGTACTCCGGGGCATGGTTCAAATCGCCCAGAAAAGTATCGGCGTTCTTGATCTTCCTGATCTGTCTAAGCAGGAAGCAGCAATCAGTGCCCGGAAAGCAGCCATCGGAGATGCGGAATATGAGCAGAGGTATCGGGGACTCGATCATTTATACTACAGCAAGGACTGGTTCCAACAAGTTCTAGCAACTGAGTCGGTTGAAGTAACGACTGAAGATCAGTGCCTTCAAGGCTACGACAATAGCAAATATCGTTTCAATGTCTTGATCCATAAACACTAATGAAAGTAGAAACAGCTGTTATTCTAGCTGCTGGCATGGGCATTAGACTGCAGAAACTAGGGCAATCGGCTCCTAAAGGATTTCTCCAGTTGGGAGAGCAACCCATTATTGAGGAATCCATAGAGCGCCTGACTGCCTGCGGTATCCAGCGCATCATCATTGTCACTGGTCATTTATCTGACTTTTATGAGCGTCTCCAGCAACGTTTTAATGATCAGATATTGACGGTTCATAACCCACACTATGCCGAATCAGGTACCATGTATTCCCTCTATTGTGCCCGTGAGCTGATTGAGGGTGATTTTCTATTGTTGGAATCAGATCTGATTTACGAAAAGCTTGCTTTGACAGCAGTCTTGAACTTTCCTAAAGACAATGTCGTCTTGCTATCTGGTAAAACCAATGCTGGCGATGAAGTGTATGTGGAAACCTCAGGTGAGACAATCGTTGCGATGTCTAAAAATAAGGCTGAACTGGGGAGTCAAATTGCCGGTGAATTGGTCGGTATTTCCAAAATATCCCAGCCTTTGTTTCAAAGTATGTTGGCCCAAGCCACCG
>NZ_JAAHHE010000943.1:0-1180 GCF_010692525.1 Moorena sp. SIO3B2 | reverse complement strand
ACAAAGCTATTAAATTTTCAAGAACTGGAGATAGCTTATCAGCGAGCAAAGTTAGAGCAAACCACAGAAGCTCAAGCCCGACAACAAGCGGAGTTAGAGCGAGCTGCTGAAGCTCAAGCCCGACAACGAGCGGAAGAAGGGCTACAGAATGCTATTTCCCAGTTATTAAGCTTAGGCTTGACTGTTGAACAGATAGCTGAAGCACTAAATTTATCAGTGCCAGAGGTTAACCGTCACCTTTAAATTGGTTATTCCCCCTTACCTATTCCCTATTCCCTGCTCCCTATTCCCTATTCCCTATTCCCTGTTCCCTGTTCTAATCACCAATGACTAATGAGCAATTAAAACCTAAATTTTTTTATCGCAATACTAATGGTACACCAATGGCAGAAAGTGACCCTAACCGAGATTATATCATTTATGGCGTAGAAGCCTTGAAAAACTATTTCAAAAATCGAGACGATGTTTATGTTTCCGGCAACTTATCGATTTACTACCTAGAAGGCGTATATGATGCGGTAATTGAGCCTGATGTATTTGTAATTTTCGGAGTAGAAAATAAACTACGAAAACACTACAAAGTTTGGGAAGAAGGAGGAAATTTACCGAGTTGGATATTAGAAGTAACTTCAATAAATACTAAGGGAACTGATCAAAGATTTAATCGCCAAACATACCAAGATATGGGAGTATTAGAATACATGCAGTATGACCCTGTGGAAGATTATCTCCAACCACCCCTGAAAGGATTACGTCTGGTGGAGGGAAACTATGAGCCTATAGCTAGCAAACCTTTAGGAGATGAAGATTTCTCGATTTACAGTGAAGTCTTAGGTTTAGAACTTCAAGTGAATCAGGGAAAACTAGAGTTTTTCGATCCGAAGTTGGGAAAAAAGCTATTAAACTTTCAAGAACTGGACATGGCTTATCAGGAAGCTGAACAAGCACTACAGCAAACTGAACAAGCACTACAGAAAGCTATTTCCCATTTATTAGGATTAGGGTTAAGTGTGGAACAGATAGCTGAAGCCTTGAGCTTATCAGTAGAAGACATTAATCACAGACTGCAAGAATAACTAAGGTCAGTTTTGGATAAGGAGGAGCGAAGGGAGTAGGCTGAAAGTGTTTAAGAATTCAGCCGTCAGCCGTCAGCTGTCAGCCATTGGCGTAGCGTGCGCGT
>NZ_JAAHHE010000942.1:0-1182 GCF_010692525.1 Moorena sp. SIO3B2 | reverse complement strand
ATGGGCAATAGTTCGGGAGTAATCACAATTACCAATTACCAATTACCAAGGTCACTAAAAAGATTGCTGCATCGCTTTGAGTTGCTCTAGCTGTTGATGTTGTTGCTCTATTTGCAGTGACAGGGAATCACACACTAGCTCACATAGCTCAAAGATAAAGGGATTAGCTATTTGGTAGAAGACATTGATTCCTTGTTGATTGCGAGTTACAATCCCTGCTTTAGCCAGGATTTTTAAATGCTTGGATACATTGGCTTGACCTAAGCCTGTTTCTTCGATAATTTGACTAACATTTTTTGAGCCGGACTTCAGACAACAGATAATCTGCAAGCGACTTACTTCAGATAAGACTTTAAAGAAATCAGCGATCAGGGTCAAGGAAGTAGGGGATAACTGGGATATCTCACAGTCTGGAGGTTGCTCAGTCCTCAGAGAGGATTTTGGCAAAGAACTTTTAAGCATAATAGATTGGCTGACAGTGGGAATCAAGACTAGGCTTTATCTATTATATTATTATACGGTAGTCTTAGGGAGTAGGGAGTAGGGAGTAGGGAATAGGGAGTAGGGAATAGGGAATAGGGAATAGGGAATAGCGATTTATGAATTTATTACTATCTAATACTACTAATAAAAAACCGTATTTTTACCTATATAAACCCTTGATTAATTACAAAAAAAACGCTTTAAAATAAATTACTTAAATAAAAATAATAGCTAAAATACCATCAATACAAAAAAAATAAAGATACAATAAAAAACAGGGGTTACTGATTAATGGAATGATTGAGGGTAATTAGTAATTGGTAAGCTGTTGCCCATTTAAATTGGATATTATTCAGTTATAAAAATAATCCCCTGCTCCCTGCTCCGAAGTCCCTGCTCCCTGCTCCGAAGTCCCTGCTCCGAAGTCCCTACTCCCTACTCCCTACTCCCTACTCCCTACTCCCTAAAACCAAATATTTTGTAGCTCACCCCACAAGAACACTACCTAACAATTATATCATGTCCTAAAGTCAAAATAAAAATGTCTAGGGATTTCCGGCTTCGTACTCTCAAACCTCAATATGAACAACTTTTTGCGACTTGTCAGCTCAGGCGAAACTGCCTAGAGCCAACTGGCCGCATTGCTCAAGAAATCCTCCAACGGCAAGGAAACTACAGATTAGTAGAACGGCAAACGGG
>NZ_JAAHHE010000941.1:0-1186 GCF_010692525.1 Moorena sp. SIO3B2 | reverse complement strand
ACACTAATAATACCATCGAAAGTTTTCATTCTCAGCTTAGAAGAGTAACAAAAACTAAACGTGTTTTTCATTCGGATAATGCTTTAATGAAATTACTTTATGTGAATATCCGTAAAGATACAGGAACGTAAATAGATTGCGAAGTAGCTGATTTACTTTGAATAAAAAAAGATGACAATATTCGAGTTAACAGCAAGATTTAATACTGAGGAATCCTGTCGAGCTGATTTTAAATTAAGGAGAGAATCAAAAGGTATTTACTGTAAAAAATGTGGTTGTTCCAAGCATTATTGGTTATCGAAGAGATACCAATGGGAATGTTCAGAGTGTAAATTTCGTACTGGATTAAGAAGTGGGACATTTATGGAACATGCTAAACTTCCCTTTTTACTATGGTACAGAGCAATGATCCTGATTAGTTTTTCTAAAAAGGGTTTATCCTCCTTAGAGATCAAACGACAGCTGGGTCAGAAACGTTATGAGAGCACTTGGGCAATGGTCCATAAAATCAGGAAAGCGATGGCTAAATCAAATGAAGAAGAACAACTAAAAGGTACTATTGAGTTTGACGAAGGTTATTTTAGTGTCTCTAGTCCTCAAAAAATGAAGAATAAAAGAGGTAGAGGGAGTAAAAAAAAAGCGAAAGTAGCTGTTATGGCTGAATCAGTCCCACTTGAAGACCCTATTTCAGGTCATCAATTTAACTGGGTAGGTAAATTTAAAATGAATGTATTAGAAGGGCATGAAATGAATAAAATAGATGAATTACTGGTAAGAAAAATAGACAATCAATCCGTTTTAATCACAGATAAAAGCACCTCCTATCAAAATATTAAGCATAAATTTGATCACGAAATGAAACTATCAGAAGAACATAATCTAAATAAATCATTAAAATGGGTACACATCGGCATAAGTAATGCCAAAAGAAAACTATTAGGTATTAATCATAAGATTAAACGTGAGTATCTGCAAAACTACCTTGATGAATTTTGCTTTAAGATCAATAGAAGAAAAGATAGTCAGCCTCTCATTGATAGCCTCATTAATGCTGTCTCTCTTAATTACCTGTAAGTAAACGGATATTCACAAAAAACTAAAAGCAGAACATTGGACGCAAAATTTAGAGCGTTAATTGAAGAATCAAAGGGATATAAATGATTGAGTTCTCCTTTGACTAACGATC
>NZ_JAAHHE010000940.1:0-1193 GCF_010692525.1 Moorena sp. SIO3B2 | reverse complement strand
TCAGGGGCAACTCTAATCATCGACAAGGTACATAAACTAGTACCAGAAATTACTAACTTCACCTCAGAAGTTAGACAAGATTTAGGCTATAGTGCTCAAGTCAATTCCTATTGTTCATGGCCCAGTAAACAGGGATTTTCCTGTCACTACGATACTCACGAAGTCTTTATCTTGCAAATAGAGGGAAACAAGGAATGGTACGTATTTAGCGATACTTTAAAATACCCCTTGACTGAGCAAAAATCAGCCTCTGAAACACCTCCGGAAGGGGATCCTTACTTGAAGTGTACCCTTACCCCTGGTGATGTGTTGTATATACCCCGTGGACATTGGCATTATGCTGTTGCTCTAGATCAACCGTCACTACATTTAACCCTAGGGATTCATTGCCAGACTGGTGTGGATTTTTTAGATTGGTTAGTGAGTGAGTTACGGCAGAATGAAGCCTGGCGTGAAAGTTTGCCACTGCGGTTCGATGCTGAGCCATTAGATCAGTCGATTGATAACTTAATCCAAAATTTAAAGCAATACCTTACTAACAGTGATATCCAGGAACGATATAACCGTTATCTTGATGGCTTAGTCAAGCCACTAGCTAGATACTCTCTACCTGCGCAAGCAGGATTTAATATATTTCCCAATGGTGTAGAGACTAGGTTTAGTAATCCCAAATTTAAACGCCTCAAAATTTCACAACTGCCAGATCAAAATGGCTACAAAATTATCGTTTCAGGTAAAGAAATCATTTTAGGAGGAGTAACTGAATCCTTGGTGGAAAATTTATTCACCAGAGAGACCTTTACCGGTAGTGATGTCATGACATGGTTACCAGGTTTCGATTGGGAGGTTGATGTTGTTCCTCTTTTAACCCATTTAGTTACTGAAGGAATAATTTTTGTTGATACCAGAGTATAAGTAATAGGGAATCGGGAATCGGGAATCGGGAATCGGGAATCGGAACCCACCCCTAACCCCTCCCAGGAGGGGAACGGGAATCGGGAATCGGGAATCAAGAAACCAATTATCTGTATATCATAGCTATTAAAAATGCTAGAAAAAATATAAATATTTTTTTATAAAATGACAATTAAGGAGATAAAACGATGAACACTTTTTTTTGTTCTGACCATTCACAGCAGTTAGCCGAAGACATTATCGGTAGTGGTACTAATTACCAAGTGTATGTTTTAGTA
>NZ_JAAHHE010000094.1:0-23534 GCF_010692525.1 Moorena sp. SIO3B2 | reverse complement strand
AAGTTTTTTGATACTGAATTTTGCCCCCCTGACCCCCCAACTTTGGGGGGAACAAGAGTCAATTTGCTTCTAAAAGTCCCCCAGAATTGGGGGACCAACGGGGGCTTGGATGTAGCAAATGAGACTTCTCAGACAACCTCTTAGACGAAAACCCGTGAATCTTGGGGATAACTAAAGTAAATTACCCGGTTTTAGCAAACCATGTAGCTACTTTCCAAACACCTTATTAGAAGAGATAGAGTATTTTACTGCATCTACCACATTAGCGGTTGGGATGCAATCTTAACCTAAGTACTAACCTGATGAAAAATCACTTATCTAACTTGGAAGTGGTTAGAAACTTCAAGCCTCGTAAGCTTGGTTTAGCAATAACCACTTTCGCTGCCCTAGGATTTTCCATGTCTGTGCCTGCTGCTGCAGGAGAATTTCGCACTATTAACGGATTTGGCAACAACCCCAATGACCCGACATTGGGTGAAGCCGAAACACCACTACTTCGGCTCACGGAGCCTGATTACGAAGATGGCTTCAACGCACCAAGAATAACCGATCCGGCTGGCAATCTTCTGCCTAACGCCCGTGACATTAGCAATACCATTGTCCGCCAGACTGAATTCGTGCCTAATTTCCTCAACGCCAGCGACTGGATCTGGCAGTGGGGGCAGTTCATTGATCACGACTTGGATCTCAATGAGGGAGAGGCAGCTCCTCCACCAGAGGATTTCACCCCTATCCCAATTAATCCCTTTGACATTACCACTGGTCTTCCAGATCCACTCGCCCCATCTATACCCTTTGTTAGGGTTCCTGCAGCTGAAGGGACTGGCACTGACCTTGGCAATCCGCGCCAGCAGATCAACCAGCTGACTTCTTTTATTGATGGTTCACAGGTCTACGGATCTGATCAAGAGCGGGCGGAATTTTTGCGTACTAATGATGGTACTGGAAAGCTCAAGAGCCAGATTATCAATGATGAAGAGCTACTGCCTTTCAACACTGGCGGATTGCCTAATGCCAACACTGACCGCTCTGGAGCATTAGCACCAGAAGAGTTGTTCATCGGTGGCGATGTTCGTGTCAACGAACAGATTGGGTTAACCGCAGCTCACACCTTGTTCGTGCGGGAGCACAATCGCCTGGCTGAAACACTTGCTGAAAAAATTGACGCTGGTGACCCGGTTCTTTTGGAGAAGTTAGAAGAGTCAGGACTTGATAAAGGCGACTTTATCTACGAATCAGCCCGTAAGGTGGTCGGCGCTGAGATTCAGGTAATCACATACAATGAATTCCTACCGCTGTTCATTGGCGATAGCCTTTTGGAGGATTACTCTGGCTACGATTCCAGCGTTGACCCACGTGTCAGCGTGGAATTTGCCAATGGTACCTTCCGCGTTGGCCACACTTTTCTGTCCCCAGAGATTCAGCGCATTAACAATGACGGTACTTCCCCCGGAGGGGTATCCCTTTCCGATGCCTTCTTCACTCCCCAACAGGTGATTGATAACGGCGTCGATTCACTGTTTTTCGGTTTAGCTTCCCAGGTGGCTCAAGAGTTTGACAATCAGATAGTGGACGACGTGCGGAATTTCCTTGCCTCGATTCCCACCGGTGGATTTGACCTTGCTACACTAAATATTGAGCGGGCAAGGGAATCTGGCGTTACCGGTTACAATCAGGCTCGTGTGGAACTCGGTCTAGATCCAGTCACTGCCTTCTTGACCACCGATACCGAACTGGGCATTACTTCTGACCCAGAACTAGCAGCTCTATTTGAACAAATCTACGGCTCTGTAGATCAGGTGGATTTCTGGATTGGAGGAATATCTGAGGACTCGGTCAACGGTGGATTGGTCGGTGAACTATTCAATACGGTGATCTCAGACCAGTTCAGGCGGGCACGGGATGGTGACCGGTTCTTTTTCCTCAACGATCTCGATCATCTGCTGGCCTTGGCTCCAGATCTAGAAAGCACTCGCCTCTCGGACATTATTCGTCGGAACTCAACGATTAGCAACATCCAGGATAATGCTTTTGTTGTCCCAGAAGATGTGCCGGAACCTAGCAGCATCCTTGGCTTAGTTACACTTCTAGGTTTAGCAGCTATAGCGCAGCGCTATAACTTTCCACCAAAGCCATAACCCTGTACAATAATTCCATGGGTTCTATCGGTTTATATAAGTAATCATCCACTACCTCCATCATCTCTTGTTGCTCTACCTTTGGCACAGTCGGAATCGTTAAAGCCAGAATTTTTACCCCACCGGTTGTGGAGGATTGACGCAGCCATTGAGTCATTTCGTAACCCTCCCTAGTCGGTAACTGCCAATCGATAATTATAGTTTGGGGCTTAAGCAAAGCAATTTGTTTGATGGCAGTGGAAGCATCGATCAACCAAATTACTTTATAGCCTGCTGCGGTCAAAATCTCGCAAATTAGGGTAGCAATCTCTTCTTGGTTTTCCACTAAGGCCACAGTGCCTTGAGCTTTGAGAGTTAGGTTGGACTTTGGCAGGGCTTTTTCTGAAGTAGCTGGTGTCATGGGTTGAGTGGGCAACCAAACTGTAAAGCAAGACCCCTCTCCCACTACCGATTCCACCTCAATGTTGCCCCTATGGAGTTCGATCAGCTGTTTGGTTAAGGCTAACCCCAAGCCAGTTCCTTCATACTTGCGACGGTAGGGGGTTTCTAGCTGCTGAAACTTTTGAAACAGTAATGGTAACTGGTCTTGGGGAATACCAATGCCTGTATCTTCCACTTGGAACACTACTAAGTGGTTTTCTGGCCAGACCCGTAGGATTACTTTACCCCCCTCTGGGGTAAATTTAATCCCATTGCTTAAAAGGTTAAACAAAATCTGTTTAACCCGCCGTTGGTCTGCACAAAAACAGTCCCTTTCTGGTGGCACTCGCCAATCTAGCTGTAGAGTCACCTGCTGTTGGTAGGCTTGTTCGTTTAGGCTACTCAACAGCTGATTAGCTAGCTTACTTAAGGAAAATTTGCTGATAGTCAGGACTAACTTTCCTGCCTCAACCTGAGACAAATCCAGAATATCGTTGATCAGTTCTAGTAGGTGTTGCCCATTGTCCTGGATGCTTTTTAAATAGCGCTGTTGCTTTTCCACAGGTAATCTCTGGGAACTGTCCTGACCAAAACACCAGCGCAAGAGTGTCGCTGCCATCCCAATTACGCAGGTCAGAGGGGTGCGCAATTCATGACTCATGGTAGCTAGAAACTCACTCTTAGCAAGATTGGCTGCTTGAGCAGCTTGCAAAGCATCCCGAAGTGCTTGGGTGCGCTCAATTACCCGTTGTTCAAGGGTGTTGTTTTGCTGCTGCACTTGGGAGTATAACTTCGCTTGATAGATCGCAACGGCTAGGTGTTCACCAATTGCCTGGAGAAAGTTTTTTTCACTGTCCTGCCATCGCCTTGGCTCGAAACACTGATGGGCAATTAGTAGCCCCCACAGGTTGTTTTCGACAATAATTGGTGCGACTAACTTGGCTCGTACTTGATGTCGATGCAACAGTTTAAGTAAGCAATTATGGGTATTATAGGTTCGATCAACATCATCAACAGCAACCGTTGACCCTCGCTGATATTTATGTGTACAGTTCGGTACATGGGTTAAGCATTCCTCCTGCTCAATCACATTTAGCACTGATGGGATACCATCAGAGGCTTTAGCTTCGTAGGTAATACAACCCCAGCCTAGTTCAGTGGCAGCAGCAGGTGCTGGCTCTAGTGCTGTGGGACTAGAGCTGTAAGGAAAGTCAAATTGATAGATTACTAATCGGTCTACCTCTAGGAAGTGTCGTACCCGTTCAACTGCTGTGGTCAGGATCAGGGGTAACTCTTGGCTTTGACGGATTTGACTGGTCACCTGATTGAGCAATCGCTCTTGCTCAACCTGCTGGTGCAGTGCTTCTGCTACGGGTTGACAAATGGACCCATAGGGATAAGCTGGCTCTACTAATGGTGGAACATCGGTGTTGTAGTTATGCGTGTTGTAGTCACACAGAATATCAATTAATGATAGGGTAAATTCGCTCTGGATAGCTGGATTATTGGGTTTGAGGGAGGCTAGAGCCCTCTTGATTAGGTTGAGAATATCCTCAGAGGTTTCAAATTTTGATGGTGAGGTTAGGTAGGAGTCTTTGAGATGGGTAAGAAAGTTTGCGATCGCATCCGGAGCGAAGGTCAATCCCACTTGGTACAGTCTGATCAGAGAGTCATACCCAGTTACGGTCTCCGGTTGTGCTTCCCCCCACAGTAGACAACTGAACTGTTCTGATCCGATCAGGGTAAACCTCTGGCTCTGAGCCTCAGTAATCACCCTCTGATTTACCAACAGATCCGACTTTAGGAGTATTGCCTCTTCGCCCAAAGTTGACTTCATATCGTCTAATCGCTGATCCAGACGCTCGAACACAGCCCAGGGCAAAATTCTGAGGAATTTTGAATTACTAAATAATTTGGTAGGTGGAATTAACGATAACACCTGCTGCTTGGTCGGCTAACTTGCCTGAATGGTGTGGATAGTAGCTTCTTTGATAGTAGTTTATTTTTGTCCACCTGCTGATAAGTATTCTCCTATTTTACCACATTCTAGCTTGGCGTGCATTGTGCTACGTGTGCTACGTGTTGTACGTGTTTTAAGCGTGGTAAGTGTGGTAACCAGGCGCGGGGAGAGGGGATAAGTAGTTGGTTTGGTGGATTAATAACGCATCAAACTAAATTGCGATGCTCCTTGGCCTTTGGGCCACGCTACGCGAAGGTCGCCGCTACGCGAAGGCACTAGCTTTTTAGGAAGGTTTAACATCAGGAATAAGGAGTAAAAATGGCATAGCATAGATAAATCAATCAGATTAACAGTGATCAGACATGAAATCCAGAAGAAAGATTAACTCAAGTAGAGAACTTGTTAGAAACAGCAGCACGATACATTAATCGGCACTCTCAGACCATTGACCTAAGGTCACGCTACGCGAACGAGCAAAATCAAGCAGACATCACTCAATTACGAGTTTCTCTGAATGAGACCTTAAGATTGTTTTCCGAGTTGGCCACCTATCAACGTCAAAGTCAAGAGGAGATTATTCAAAATCAAGAGGAGATTCGTCAAAGTCAAGAAGAGATTATTCAAAATCAACAAGAAATACGACGGATTTGGGAATATTTATTAAATCAAAGCGGTAATGGACGCTCAGGGAATTAAATCTCTAGGGTTTTACCACTGCTTGGGTGCGTTATTAACCGATATTGAACTCAGGTGTAACCTTGATTTGGATTTTGGCTGGTTCATTCTGCATCAATCCCATCCCACAGCTGTGAAACAGGAAGTGTATTCCCTGTCATGGCTTCTTGCCATCCTTGACGAAAGCTTTCTTCTGCCGTATTCTGTGTAACACTCTCACGAAACAGACGAACTATCTGCAACAAATTGGGTAAGTATTCTTGGGGAGTTTGCTGTATTTCCTCAATAACTTGTTCCAGTATTTCTGTGGTAGTAGCGTTATCAGCTACAAAATTTTTGTCTGTCATTATCCTACCTTAAAGTTAGCAACACTTTGATTACTATAGCAGTTCTCAATTGGGTTAGGTACTTTCGTAATCGACAGTAGGGAGTAGGGATTAGGGATAATAGTGTGGGGAGAGGCGGGAGAGAGGAGATAGAATAATTAGTTGTTAGGGTGGGTTAATAACACACCAAATTTAAACGCGATGTTCCGTTCGCGAACGCACTAAATTTTTAGTAAAAATTGACTTCAGTAATAAGGATAAAAAAAAGAATATAATATATAAATATATCAAATCAAAAGTGATCAGACATGACACCATAAGAAAGATTAACTCAAGTAGAGAACTTGTTAGAGACAGCAGCAAGATACATTAATCGCCATAGTCAGACTATAGAGCAAAATCAAGCAGAAATTACTCAATTAAGAGTTTCTCTCAATGAGACCTTAAAATTGTTTTCCGATTTAGCAACCTATCAACGTCAAAGTCAAGAAGAGATTATTCAAAATCAAGAGGAGATTCGTCAAAGTCAAGCAGATATTCGTCAAAATCAACAGGAAATACGACGGATTTGGGAATATTTATTAAATCAAAGCGGTAATGGACGCTCCGGGAATTAAACCTGTAGAGGTTTGGGAGTGTAGACAGAAAATTGATGGATAAAGGGCACCATCCCCCTGTCGTGATCAGAAAACGTGAATTTTTTTGCATTCGATAGGAATAGTGTGATCATCTAGATAGAATTTAGACTGACAAAGTCAAAAATGTGCTGGCTACTCGACCTGGGTAGCCGGAAAAAGTCAATCAGGGAATCTCCATCTCATTTCTTTGTTGACGTTCGAGTGGAAACCTCGATGATAAACAATAGCTGTTCTGTGCTTGATTCCCTTTGCAATCTACAAGCAAATCCAAACCAAGGAAACCAAACTGGTGCTACTAGTCAAGGGATTGTAGTGATTTCTCCCCTAGATGACCTTGAAACTGGTGAAGATTTGGCTACTACTGGTGATTTGGACATCACCGATGGCCCGATTAACATCGATTTTGATGACATTGATTTTGATGACATTGACCAAGTGTTTGATGTCGAAATTCAGCCTCAAGATCCAAAAACGGCGACTATCACCAAGATTGAAATTAGTAGTAATCGATGCTCCTTGGCCTTTGGGCCACGCTACGCGAAGGTCGCCGCTACGCGAACAGTAGACTCAGATGACCCTCTAGTCAAGGTCAGTAGCAGGGCGACGGCTACTAACAGGATTAGTCGCAATCCCTTGGGCGACTCTGTTGGCGGTATAGTCATCGTCAGCAGTACCAGCATGGCTACCAGCACCATTAGTGACAATACCTCAGCGGATTTAAGCGATCGCGTAGCGTGGCCAAAGGCCAATCGCATTTTCAGTATCCATGGCACAGCCATGGTTTCCAGCACCATGAGTACCCCTAACACCAATAATCATCAGATTAGTGGTGCCGCCAGTTTCAGCATTGGTGACGACAACCAGATTAGTAATCCGGATGGTGTTACCGATGGACCTGACAGTCTGCTGGAGGATATCGTTGGTACTATTACCAATCCCATTGATTCCCTACTTGATTCCTTCCTGACTCCATCTGTGTTCACTCCATCCCTGTTGACTTCATCTCTAGGTTTTCCTAGTTCTGGGATTGATCTTGACCAGAGTCGTTCGCGCAGCGTCGGGCTTTGACCGAATCACTGATTTGATCAATTTGTGGGCATCACTCCTAATATTGGTGCCTCTGTAGCTCAACCCGAAAGAGGACTTGACCTCTTCAAGGACTAAAAATAATTTCGACCTTTGCCCTAGTAATCAGTCGTAAGTATTCAGCTATCAGCTATCAGCTGTCAGCTTATGGGCTACGCGCACGGTACGGAAATGGCTGACGGCTGACGGCTGACGGCTGAATGCTTACTATCAGTCAATATAGTGTTGAGGCTTAGGTGTTAGGTGTTAGGAGTTAAGTGTTAGGTATTAGGTGTTAGTTAGTAGTTAACGCCTAATACCTAGTGCTTAGAGTCTAATCGAGAAAAATACAGTTCAACCTAAGCTATCAGCTATCAGCGTGTCGCGTATCAGCGTGTCCCGTATCAGCTATCAGTTTTGAGCCTATGGCCACGCTACACCGAACAGTTTATGCCCATAGCGCACGCTACACCAAACAGCTTTTGAATAAAATAAGCTGACCGCTGAATGCTTAGAGGTCAAGTTTCTCTAAAATACTGGGTTAGGTTGTTGAGCGCCTCTGTAGCACTTTCAATCGCTGAAGATAATTCTTCAATGCGGTCAGAGTGAGCTTTACCTTCAATTTCTTTTTTCAGCAGTTCCTGTAATTTCAGAATCAATTCTTTTTGGTAGCTGACTGAATGGGTAAAATCTGTGGATTCCATCATCGGACTTAACTGAATTGCCTTACCTGATACCTGTTCGCGTAGCGTGCGCGTAGCGCATTAGCACCTCAATTAGCTTGCGCCTAGCGCATTAGCTGACCATTGAATTCGAGTTTACCGAACTCAATTGTGTTTAGTTTACCGTAATTTAGATCAAAGTTAACTATAGCAGTTCTAAATAGTTCATGAAACCCAAGGCTACATTGCTTTCTCCTAACCAAAAAAAATCCTCATATCTCTTTATTACTATTCCCTATTCCCTTTTGCCTGTTTCCGATTCCCGATTCCCGATTCCCGATTCCCGATTCCCGATTGAACACTTATTCATAACGGCAATCCCTATAAAATTAGTGATAAAAACCGAATTTTCATAGCTAATTTCAAGTCCTACCATAATAATCAAAGGCCAGAAAACAAGGCTAAATCAATTAAGCAATTACAACTTGGAGGAAAAGCTATGACTCTAGTTCGTTGGAACCCCTGGAAAGACATCAACACCCTACAACGGGAAATTGACCAGCTATTTGACCATAGTTTTGTGCCTACTACTTTGCGAGAGTTTGGTCATTTCAAAAATGTTCCAGCTGCTGAAATTACCCAAACTGAAGATGCTATTACTCTGAAATTAGAAGTTCCAGGAATGGAAGCCAAAGACTTGAATGTAGAAGTCACAGATACTGTTGTTTCTATCAGTGGAGAACGTAAAGAAGAAACCAATACTGACGAAAAAGGCGTCAAGCGGTCTGAATTCCGTTATGGTAAATTCCAGCGGGTAATTCCTTTACCAGTTCGGATTCAAAATACCAAAGTTGAGGCTGAGTACAAAGACGGTATCTTAAATCTGACCTTGCCTAAAGCGGAAGAGGAAAAAAACAAAGTTGTCAAGGTTAACTTGAACTAACTCCCTGGTTAGCTCAGTGGCTGGCTAACTAGACTTGGGACAATCAGTTAGCTACTTGAGTTTAGTAAGCATTCAGCTATCAGCTATCAGCGTATCGCGTATCAGCTAATAGACTACCTGAGGTGCTATCAGCCATTCGCGTAGCGTGGCCTTTGGCCAAGGCTTGTGACCAGGCTACGCGAATGGCTGACGGCTGAGGGCTGAATGCTTACGCAGTTTAGACTAAATCGTGACCTCAAAAAGCGATCGCTACCTCAACAAGCGATCGCTTTTTGTTTACATATACCAGTTCTCAATGGGGTGGCGACAAAATTATCCCATCATTAAGCAACGCCATCACTGGAGTCAATCGGATATTTTTCTGTAACTTATCCGGATCACTCAACTCGGCTGAGAAATAGAAAAATAGTAGATGCACCTTGATAGCCATCCCCCTGCAATCAAAGCGGGGGGTTTTCTAATTATAACCATGAAACCGATGAAACCCATACTCAAATCTGCCGCAACTTCCCTAATCTTAATGATTGCTATGGTTCTATGTGCTAGCCCTGCCTCTGCTCAACCTGAAGGATTAAAGGGTAGCTACGTCGGAATTAGTAACGATGGCAGCACAATAAGTAATGATATCCTCAATCCCTTTGAGAATTTGCTGGGAATTGGCTCAAACTCAAGCGATGAAAGGATTGGTAGCATGTATCAAGGTCGTATTGATGTGCCCAATTTACCAATTTCAGTGCGTGGTGCAGCATTTCTCTCTGGCAAAGGTCGTGCTGTCGAGCCAACAATTACCTACGATCTACCGGTTGCCAGCAATACTAACATTTACGTTGGTGGAGGCTATACCTTTGTGAACAACGAGGAGATCACCACTCCTTTAGGTAATCAAAATTCAGCCGTATTGACTGCTGGTGTAGAAGCAGCAGTCAATGACTACACCATAATCTACGGCAGTGGCAGATTAAGCCTTAGTGATGAAAACAACGATACTTCTCCGGTTAAATTCCAATTTGGTGCAGGCTATCGTTTCTGAAATCAATAGCGCTGTTGCCTGTTCCGGACAACTGCGGCGAAGTCTATTGTAGGGGCGCTTTCCTTGAGCTTTCATTTTAACCAAGGGCGAGTCACTTGTTCCAACTGACTAACATCCTCCTGACTCAAAGCCCAACCCAAAGCCCCTGCATTGTCTTGCACCTGCTGTGCGGTCTTAGCACCGGGAATCGGGATTACTCCATCTTGAGCAATCAGCCAGTTAAGGGCAACTTGAGCTGGTTTTCGCTCATACTTTTCCCCTAACTGACTCAGTAGCTTTAGCACAGGGGCAATTTTTTCTAAACCACTTTTGCTAAAGCGGGGGTCAATAGCCCTAGCTCCAGTGGGTTTGATATATTTCTCTACCGTATACTTGCCAGTGAGTAACCCTTGAGCTAAGGGACTGTAAGCGAGAATAGTCACACCTAACTGACGCGCTTTATCAAGAATACCGTTGCTCTCAATTTTCCGATGCAACAGAGAATATTGCACCTGATTCACCGCTAGGGGTATGCCACGGGCTGCTAAGTAACTGTGAGCTTCTGCCATTTGCTTAGCGGAATAGTTACTGACACCAACTGCTCCAATCCGACCACGCTTCACTTCATCAGCTAGAGCATTCATCAAGGTCTGTTGGCTGATCAAGAAACTAAAAGGCATATGTACTTGGTACAGTTCCACTTGCTCGACTTGCAAACGTTTCAAACTGTCACTCAAGGCATCAGAAACTGACTGAGCGGTAAATCGCCAGGGTAAGGGAAAATACTTAGTGGCAATCTGGGCTTTCCGTCCCAGCTGCTTCATAAACCGTCCGATCAGGGATTCGGATTCTCCTAGTCCATATACCTCAGCGGTGTCAAAAAAGGTAATTCCAGCATCCAAGGTTGCCTCGAAGGCTTCTTTTACCTGAGTAGTGCCGTAGTCACTGCCATAGTTCCAAAACAGCTTGTCTCCCCATGACCACGTCCCAATTCCCAAGGCTGTAACCATCGGACCATCCTGACCTAACTTGATCGTCTGCATGATAAAAACTCCTTATATTAACATTTCTTAATATTATTTCAGTTTATCGTGGCTTAGTCAGCTATCAGCTTGGTTGAAAGTTGAAAGTTAAAAGTTGAAAGTTGAAAGTTGAAAGTTAAAAGTTAAAAGTTGACGGTTTATAACTTAAGTTTAAACATTAACGATAAACTAGACTGAGCACTGACTCCCTGACGCATTCAGCTATTAAGAAAACTAAGCTAGGAAGAAATTGCGGCTGTTGAAGGCTTGATTTGGGAGCCTGAAAACCTTTATTGTGCTGTGGTGGTGTAATCTGGTTAGTCCTGTGTGGCGTCATTCCCAACAGCACTCTCAAACCCTTGACCAGGGGAAAGGTATGAATATAGACTCATACATCAACATTGAGCAAGAACAAATAACACGCTCCCGCGTGCTGTTTCATAGCATTCGCTTTGATTTAAATCAAGACATTCTTACAAAAATTAAACAAGCACAAGAGACTGGTCACGGCCTTGATATTTCCGGAGAGTTGCTTAGTGATTTACGCCATTTAGCTCTGCTGGATTGGGAAAACCGCCTCCAGTCTGGATTGACCTTTTCTACCTACTATCTACCAGTTGATCGAGCACAGGCACTGATGCGGAGTGTGATTGCCCTTGATGGAGAAATCCTTCACCAGATCAAGAGAGACTGTCTGGAGAATCCCGACTTTTGTTGTCAAATTGCTGACGCTCATTACTGGCTGATCACTCAAATCTTGGGTCAGCTACGCCTGAAACCATCACCCAATTTCCCTAAGCTGGCTTGGGGACTATCAGGGCTGATGATAATCCTGGTGATTGTGGCAGTGCTGGTAATTCCTGGTGTATTACAGCTAATACTTGCTCAACCCTGGAGATGGTTGATTATTATAGTGGGCATAGTCAGCTGTGGTCTACTTCTAGTAATACTACAATGGCTGCTACGTTCATGTTTAATCAGGATTGCGCCTTGGATGTTGCGTCAGCTATTGTCCGGTTTGCTCTCGGCCAAGCCTGGTCCTAAGAAAATTGCTAAACGTATTCTGGCATGGTTATTGCCTTGATTAGTGATTAGTGACGTAGGGTGCGTTAAGGGCGGGCTCATCCTCATTTTCCGCTATAGCGCCAGGGTTGGCACAGCCCGCCCTGTAACGCACCACCGGGTCAAACATCTGCCTTTTGCCTTTTGGCTGGGATTATTCGCTAAGGGCAGAATTTAACCGATAATATAAAGGTGAAGTCAGATGGAAACTATGTCAACAGAAGCGATCGCATCAGTCATCAATGTCTATTTTGCTAACATGGCAGCCATGAATCCAGGAGGCTGGGTAGAGATTTTTGCTGAAGATGCAGTGATTTATGACCCAGTGGGAAAGCCACCAATCAACGTCTCTGAGGACTCGGAGAAGTTCTTTGCACTACTGTCTAGCTTCTTTAACAGCTTTGACATCTCACAAGAGCAAATTTTTATTGCTGGCAATGGAGCAGCGGTAAAGTGGAGGATGCAGGTGTCTGCTAAGAATGGTCGTGAGGCTACTGCTGAAGGCATCAGTGTTTTTGAAATTAATGATGACGGTAAGATTCAAAAGGTTTTGTCCTACTGGAATGAAGCAGAAATGATGGGTAAACTTAAGGGTTAATTCCTAAATGGTGTTGGCTCTTCCTCCATCAGCAAATCAGCTACTTTTTCGGCAATCATTATGGTTGGGGCATTCGTGTTACCACCAACGATAGTGGGCATGATTGAGGCATCTACAACTCGTAACCCCTCTATACTATGTACCTGCAGGCGGGAGTTAACCACTGCCATTGGGTCATTCCCCATCTTGCAAGTTCCAACTGGGTGATACAATGTGCCAGCGGTATCGCGGATGTAGGCAGCAATTTCATCGAGTTGCTCGACTTGAGTTCCAGGGAAAAGTTCCTCCCCCCGAAAGGTCTCAAATGCTGACGCCTGAAGTATTTGACGACACAGCTTGATGCCAGTAAGCAAAACCTGTAAATCTGTTTGATCAGTTAGATAATTGGGCGGCAGGGTTTTAAGTAAGCAGCAGCGGTACTATGACGTTTACCGTTTTTCTGAGTTACCTGATAAAATCCTACTCCTTCTGGTTCCCGACAGTTGAAGTCCTTGGTGTTTTCCAAGCCTATTTCTGTAGCTGCTTCGACAAACACCTGAGATAGGGGGTTGGTGTAGCGCAAATTGGCGACATTGAGCGGACCATCAGTGCCATGGTATTCAGACGCTCCCCTTTCCTGGTTTTCGGCTTTCTTAAAATAGGGCAGCACCTCAGAAAAACTCCACCCCTTATTCCCTAATTCGTGCCAGTGGTCATAGTTCCAGCGGTGACCTCGAATATATATCATGGCGTTGATAGAGCTACAGCCACCTAGAACCTTGCCACGGGGCCAGAACAATTTGCGGTTGTTCAGATTGCTTTGGGGTTGTGTATAGTAACTCCAATCGTATTCAGTTCTGAATAGGGCGCGAAAGGCGATGGGGATGTGAATTGACCGCTCGCGGTCTGGCTTGCCAGCTTCCAGTAGCAATACTCTAGTGTTGGGGTTTTCCGTGAGGCGGTTAGCTTCATGCGCGCTTATGCCCCACGTCCGCACCGAACGCGCCCCGCGTCGGCTTTGCCGAAAGGTCGGCGTGGGATGAATGGCGGACAGGAACTTTGATATTTTATTTTTCGTCTATACTAAAAAACAGTAGGGTTTATCAAATTAAGAGCTAACCGCCACCTACTAACTAAAAATAGAACTTTTTTGTATTGTTCCGGCGCGGAGGGTCATCCCGTGTCGTTAATAAAGCTTGCCGAGTATCCTAACCGTTGGGTGGAGTTGGCAAGAAGCCCACACGCTCACTCGTTCGCGGAGCGGCTCTGTAAGAGCAGAGTCAGTGTGGGAGTATGTCACCAAGGACACAACCTGCTGAACCAGCACCGACAATTATATAGTTATAGAGCATCTTAGATTTAGGCTCAAATGGAACTATTGGCTGATGTGAGTAGTTAAAATTAACATTGAGTCTGTGGCAAAAGTCAATTTTTGCTTTTTGCTATGTAGCTATAGTACCTATTACTCTCACCTGTTCCAAAAAAAATAACCCCTGAGTATCTTGCTGTTAGATCACAGCTCGACCAACTAAGGGGTATCGATGGCTGAATTGCGTAAGCTATTTACTACTATCCACAGCCGCTGTATGCGATCGCGTTTTCGGAAAGTTAACCTTAGGTATAAGTTGATAGTAAGAGGAGTTGCTCAGACGTCAGGCAACTAGTATGTAGCTGGAAAACCCTTTGGAGCTGTTACACAAAAAAAATACCCCTGTCTTGCTCTTAGATCACAGACAGAGGAATTAAGGGGTATCGATGACTGAATTGCGTAAGCTATTTACTACTATCCACAGTGGCTGTATGCGTACGGGTTTTCCCAACGTTAACCAAAGAGTTAACCAATGGTATAACTTCAGCGTAAGGTTGCTCAGACATCAGACAACTAGTATGTAACCGGGAAAAGCCTTTGAGCTGTTCCAAAAAAAATACCCTCTGAGTGTCTTGCTGTTAGATCACAGCTCGACCAACTAAGGGGTATCGATGGCTGAATTGCGTAAGCTATTTACTACTATCCACAGCGGCTGTATGCGATCGCGTTTTCCCAACGTTAACCAAAGAGTTAACCAATGGTATAACTTCAGGGTAAGACGAGTTGGTCAGACCTCAGACAACTAGTATGTAGCCGGGAAAAGCTTTTGAGCTGTTACACAAAAAAAATACCCCTGTCTTGCTTTTAGATCACAGCTCGACCAACTAAGGGGTATCGATGGCTGAATTGCGTAAGCTATTTACTACTATCCACAGCGGCTGTATGCGATCGCGTTTTCCCAACGTTAATATTATAGTTAACCTTATTTATAAGTGATGCTTTAGTCGATGATGGGGATTTGGGGCAAGTAAGAATACTCAAGAAGGCCAGTGCCTGCACCGTGTGGGAGCATCAATTTGCTACACTGCTGATCACGTATTGGTATTGCCTCCAAAATCAAAACCATGACAGCTACACCACTTGCATCCATACCCCTAAGTGCGATCGCTCAAAAAACCCGTCAAGCTGCACAGAAGTTAGCCGTTCTCTCAACAAAGGCTAAAAATGAAGCTATTGAGGCAATAGCCCAAGCCTTGGAAGCTGCAGCACCGGAAATCCTAGCGGCGAATGCTGCAGACTGCCAAGCGGCTGAGGCAGATAAAATTCCCAAACCCCTTTACAATCGCCTGAAGTTGAACGAAACGAAGCTCAAGGGGGCTATTCAGGGGGTGCGAGATGTGGGCAACCTTGGTGATCCTGTGGGCAATGTCCAAATTCATCGAGAACTGGATCAAGGACTAATCCTCAAACGAGTCACTTGTTCCTTAGGAGTTTTAGGGGTTATCTTTGAAGCTCGTCCCGATGCCTTAATTCAAATTACCTCTCTTGCGATTAAATCCGGTAATGGTGTTATCCTCAAAGGCGGTAAAGAAGCAATTCGCTCCTGTGAAACCCTAGTCAAAGCAATTCATAAAGGATTATCTACCACAGCAGTTGACCCAGCAACGGTACAGTTGTTAACCACTAGAGAAGAAATCAAAGAGCTGTTACAACTAGACAACTATGTGGATTTGATTATCCCCAGAGGGTCGAATGCTTTTGTTCGGTTTGTGCAGGAGAATACTCGTATCCCAGTACTTGGTCATGCTGATGGGATTTGCCACCTCTATATTGATGCAGCAGCTGACTTGGAAAAAGCGGTAACTATCACCGTTGATGCTAAAACGCAATATCCAGCGGTTTGTAATGCGATTGAAACCCTGCTGGTGCATTCAACAATTGCTCCTCGTTTCTTGCCCCTAGCAGCAGAAGCTTTGAAAAAGCGTAATGTAGAATTACGAGGGGATGAAGCTAGCCGTGAGATTATCCCAATCTCGGTAGCAACGGATGAGGATTGGTCTACAGAATACAGTGATTTAATTCTTTCTATCAAAGTAGTAGACTCTGTAGAAGAAGCGATTAACCATATCAATACTTATGGTTCCAGACATACGGATGCAATTGTTACTGAAGACCAGGAGGTAGCAGATAGCTTCGGAAATCAAGTGGATGCCGCTAATGTTTTCCACAACTGTTCTACTCGCTTTGCCGATGGTTTCCGTTATGGTTTTGGAGCAGAAGTAGGAATTAGCACTCAACAAATGCCCCCCCGTGGTCCAGTGGGGTTAGAGGGATTGGTGACTTACAAATACAAGGTTACAGGTAATGGTCACATTGCGGCTACTTATGTTGGTGAGAATGCTAAGCCCTTTACCCATCGGGATATCTAATATTCTTCCGTAAATTTATAATGCTTACGGAAACTAACAGGTTTTAAATTCCGAAAGTATTGTCCAGTAATGCTTTCAGTATAATTATACTGGCAGGCGCTCCTAGTAAGTGCTCAAGAGCGATATTTTTGGAATTTTGCAAGAGGTCTATTAAAAAAACCTCAGCGGGTAGCTGAGGGATTAGTCACGTTGCATCTACTATTTCTTAATCCTTGATTGGTCGATCTAGATCCGGAACAATTTAGAAATGGGTAAGCCAAATCAAACTAATAGATTGGTTGAGACAAGATTAAACAAAAAAAATCCCCAGCCGATAGCTGAGGGATGAGTCAGGGTGCATCTACTATTTCTTAATCCTTGATTGCTCTGTCTTGATCCGGAATAAATTAGAAATGGGTAAGCCAAATCAAACTAATAGATTGGTTGAGATAAAATTGAACAAAAAAAATCCCCAGCGGGTAGCTGAGGGATGAGTCAGGGTGCATCTACTATTTCTTAATCCTTGATTGCTCTGTCTCGATCCGGAAGAAATTAGAAACGCGGTCGCCAAATAGAACTGATAGATTGGTTGAGACAAAATTGAACAAAAAAAATCCCCAGCGGGTAGCTGAGGGATGAGTCAGGGTGCATCTACTATTTCTTAATCCTTCATTGCTCTCTCTAGATCCGGAAGAAATTAGAACTGATAGATTGGTTGAGACAAGATTGAATAACAAAAATATCCAGCGGGATGTCAAAGGCAATGATAATCAATCGTCAATCAGAAGTCTTTGCATTTAATTTTTGCTTGGCGTCCATCCTCGTGGCGAAAGACAATTCCTTCTGCCCTGCACCCAGGGGAATACAAACTTTCTAGATCTGTTAATGCGTCTCTTAGTTCGTTGAAGGTTCTAGCAATATTCTCAAACACAGGAGCTTGTAAGTTAAACAGTACGCAAATATGTTCCTTTAGCTTTAATGGGTTACCCTGAATTTTTGGTCCCAAAGCTTCCGCACAATGTTTCCCATCCGGTACGTCAGATAGATCTGTGTTTCTCATCGCTTCAAAGATCCATTGATCAGCTGGATCGTCCGAGTTAGCATCTACATACCAACCATCTTGTATGCCAAGCTGTTTTTGTTTCTTGGTTGGATTACGCCGTTTTTCTAAATGTATACATTTGCCAGAAACCACACTTAAGCGTACATTAGTTCCATCAAGTTTTTCCGTAGCTATTCCTTCGCCAGCGATCACCCACTCGCAACCTGAGCGCACTTTGTTAATAACCTTAAAATTATCTCCCCGTTCAAAAATTGTTGGAATTTTTTTCATAACTCTGACACCAAATTTCAAGAGGGCAATTGCTACACCTCTGTTCACCTTAGACTAGACACCTTACTATGGAATCGATAACAGGATGGGTTATCCCTTTTTCTTCCGCTTACCCTGGCTGAGGGATGAGTCAGGGTGCATCTACTATGTCTTAATCCTTTATCGGTCGATCTTAATCCGGAACAATTTAGAAACCCGTTCGCGTAGCGGGGCAAAACCCATCGCATTGATCAGGAGTGCATTTCTCAAAAGTGATAGATTACTTGAGACAAAATTGAACAAAAAAAATCCCCAGCGATTAGCTGAGGGATGAGTCAGGGTGCATCTACTATTTCTTAATCCTTGATTGGTTTCTCTCGATCCGGAAGAATTTAGAAATGGGTAAGCCAAATAAAACTGATAGATTGTTTGAGACAAGATTAAACAAAAAAAATCCCCAGCGGATAGCTGAGGGATGAGTCAGGGTGCATCTACTATTTCTTAATCCTTCATTGCTCTATCTAGATCCGGAAGAATTTAGAAATGGGTAAGCCAAATAAAACTGATAGATTGTTTGAGACAAGATTAAACAAAAAAAATCCCCAGCGGATAGCTGAGGGATGAGTCAGGGTGCATCTACTATTTCTTAATCCTTCATCGGTCGATCTAGATCCGGAACAATTTAGAAATGGGTAAGCCAAATAAAACTGATAGATTGGTTGAGACAAAATTGAACAAAAAAAATCCCCAGCGGATAGCTGAGGAATCAGTCAGGGTGCATCTACTATTTCTTAATCCTTCATGGCTCTATCTAGATCCGGAAGAATTTAGAAATGCTTAGGCCAAGGAGACAGCCAAGATGGCTATTCCACATAGAACTAATAGATTGGTTGAGACAAGATTGAAAAAAAAAATCCCCAGCCGGTAGCTGAGGGATCAGTCAGGGTGCATCTACTATTTCTTATTCCTTCATTGCTCTCTCTAGATCCGGAAGAATTTAGAACTGATAGATTGGTTGAGACAAAATTGAACAAAAAAAATCCCCAGCGGGTAGCTGAGGGATTAGTCAGGGTGCATCTACTATTTCTTAATCCTTGATTGCTCTCTCTAGATCCGGAAGAAATTAGAAATGGGTAGGCCAAATCAAAAGGCAAGTTGTGAAACCGTTTGACCTTGATGTAAAAAACCTACCCCTTTCAGCCACACTTCCCTGTCTCTCCTCTGCCCCCACACATCCCACACCTCCCACAAGACCCACACTTCCCGGACGAAGTAGCTCACCCAATTTAGAACTGCTATAAACTTGGATAAGTTCTATAACGCAGAAAGCACGATGGAAAGCATTAAAGTAATCTCCCATGTGGGGTCTGATGGTATTTTACATCTGGACGTTCCAGTAGGGATAACGAACGAAGAATTAGAAGTTATGGTGGTTTTTAATCCATTAAAATCATCCTTAAAACTAGAAACACCCCAAGGCTGGATGCCTGGTTTTTTTGAGGAAGTAATTGGGGGTTGGGCGGGAGAACCGTTAGAGCGGGGGAAGCAAGAAGAGTTTGAAACCAGGGAGAGTCTATTTTGAGCTACCTTTTGGATACCAATGTTTGCATTCGGCTGTTGAACAATACCAGTCCGGCGGTGACATCTCGCCTTGCTACCGAACAACCAGAGAATATTTTTATCAGCTCCATAACCGAGATGGAGTTATATTACGGTGCTTATCGTAGTACCAAACAGTCAATAAATTTAGCACTTTTGCAACGATTTTTCAGTCAGTTTACGATTCTACCGTTAGACAGCAATCCTGCCAGAATAGCAGGACAAATCCGGGCTGATTTAGCAGCTATGGGAACACCAATCGGACCTTATGATTTACAAATCGCTGCGATCGCCCTTGCTAATAATTTAATTGTGGTTACTCATAATACGGCTGAATTTAGCAGAGTTCGTGGACTACAAATTGAAGATTGGGAGCTGGACTAGCTTTTAAGCAAATACTACTAGAGCAAGTTGAAAAATATTGGTATTAGGGTGTAAAATACCAACCCATCATTGACCTTAACCATTGTGTTGAAGCATCAACCATTAGCCCGGATCCCCTCTGCTACTACTGGCTGGAGTGACGTGATCGTATTACTATTGGGGTTGCTGGTGTTAATTCATGGCTTGAGTGGATATGGATTGTATGAACCCCACGAGGGTCACTTCGGCGGCGTTGCCCGTGAAATGCTGTTACGTGGGGATTGGATTACGCCTCATCTCAACGGTTCACCCTACCTGAATAAACCCCCATTACTTTATTGGCTGATAGCAACCAGTACGACCCTATGGGGTTCCACAGAGTACGCAGCACGGCTCCCTCTAGCCATTATCGGTTGGCTTGGTGCGATAGTTGCCTGGAAATGGGCGCGAGAACTCTGGAATCCTACCGCTGGTCGTCTAGCAGCTTTAATGCTTTGCTCGACTACTGGCTGGTTTGTGTTTACCCACCAGATTCTGATCGATGTACTCTTGGCCACCTTGCTCTTAGCTACCTATTATTGCTTGTGGCGGTTAGAGAGGGCACCTCACTGTTGGATCTACTGGTTAAGTCTGTATAGTCTTTTAGGATTGTGTGTCTTAACCAAAGGGCCAGTATTCCTAGGATTTCCCCTGATTGGTTGTTTAGCGATCGCATTTAGACAACGGAGCTGGAGACTATTCCAGCAATTGCGAATTCGGCTAGGAATAATCGTGACCTCTCTAGTAACCTTGCCATGGTTTATGGCAGTAGAACAGGCTAACCCAGGCTTTTTCCACTACTTTCTGTTCAACGAAAATCTCAAGCGGATAGCGGATACCCGATGGCCACCAGATTATGAAGTATCTAAAGTCAGTGCCATAGGCTATTTAGTTGTAACAGCAATCTGGTGCCTACCGTGGATAGTGGTACTACCCCAAGCACTCTATAGCGCTTGGCAGGACTACTGGCCAAACTACTCCCGAAACTACTTGCCAAGCTACTCACCAAACTACTCAGATAGTAGCCAACAACCCAATAGTTACCGCTACACAAACCAAAACTGCCATCCCTGCTTTGAGACCTCAGTAGGGTTATCCGATTCCTATTGGGACCCGAAGCAAGAAGGGAGGGAGCTAGGGTTTAGGGAAGCTTCCAGTGACCAGACTTTCACAAATTCCAGGTCATCAGGGATATTGCTCCTAGTCATTGCGGCAACACTGCCTATCGTCGCCTTTCTTCCCCTATCGTCTCGTTTAGTATATTACAGTATTCCTAGTATCCCACCCCTAATTATCCTATGTGCTGGTTGGTGGTCTCGTTGCCAAGACCAGAAGCAGAGACAGGGGCGAATTGCAGCAGCGGTCAGCTTCTGTAGTTTAGGTGTTATTTCCGGGTTAGTGGGGATTAGTGCTAGGCTTTGGAATCCCAATTGGGTCAGCAAATTAGCAGAATTATCCAACTATCGAGACTTCGATGGCATAATTTATGCGATCGCACTCTGGTTTAGTAGTGGTTTTCTGATTGGTGGCATTTTCCTGCTGCTGAAACGTGCCAAGTCAGCATCCGTATCTATTTTCCTCAGCTTCTTCTTCGTTTATTTGACATTTACCCATAGTTTTACCACTCTCCAAGACATCCGTTCCGCCAAAACCCTGATTCAAACCGCCAATCCTACCTTAGGACTATCCACCCTCTGGACATTTGAAGGGTCACGAGAACTAGGAGCTGCTGGTGCTATGAGCTACTACCTCAACCAAGACCATAGACTTCGTGGCAGTTGTGGGGATAGGGCACTTGGGAACAGGGAACAGCGATGCAGCGCGGTCTTGGGGAGGCAGCGCGGTCTTGGGGGTCTCCCCCATGAGCGACTGCCGTGGTTTCCCCCACTCGCGCTTTGCATCAAGACGGGAACAGGGAACAGAGCAGAAGAATTGAAGAAATACGAAGTAGTACTAAAGCCAGAGACTAAAGAAGAACCGAACAATTTCTCCTCCTCCCTGTCTTGCCCATCTTTCGATCTTCCAGCGGGTTGGGCTAAAGGCAAAGATAATACAGCCTATCGGATCGTACTCGTTCTGACAGATAGTGGCTTCAATCGTTTACCCCCTGAATTTCCAGGACCAAAACCGCAATACGGGATTACTAAACAGAAACTTCAGGAATATTGGGATAGCTCCCGTCCAGTAGTCTTTGTCACGGATTTCCTGGGCCAGCCTGGTGATAATTTAGATGATTTATCAGTATATAACAAAGCAGGAAAAGCCCCAAGAGCAGACAGTCAACACTTGTCAAATCATCCAGCAATGATGCAACACCCCGAGAGCAATCTTAACTTACCTAACCATGTTGGTGAACCCTTGCTAGTGGTTGAACCAAGGAAGCTTTATGGAAACGCTGCTGCTAGAGAAATTTGGTTGGCATCGCAGTAAGCATTCAGCTATCAGCCGTCAGCTATCAGTTATCAGCTATCAGCTATCAGCTATCAGTTATCAGCTTTCAGCTTTCAGCTTTCAGCTTTCAGCTTTCAGCTTATGGGCTACGTCACAGGCTTCTAGCCTGTGCCACAAAGCTGACGGCTGACGGCTGACCGCTGACCACTGACCGCTGACCGCTGACCGCTGAATGCTTACCTAAAAATTCACGAAAAATATCATATCAAATTCAATAACTGTCCAGGAATTTTCAATCCTCTTTGAGTTTTATCAAAGACACTAAATCGGTCTTTCCTAACTCTAGCCAGCCTGACTGTTGAGGGAGTTTTTCTATCGCCATCGTCTTAGTTGTTGATGATTCCCTAAATAATTTTTCCAGAGTTTGCTGCAGTAGAGGAAGAGTACTTAAGCCAATCAAAATAGCTACACTAAAGCTGATGATCGCATCCGCCTGAGGCCAGTTGAAAATCCCAACTGCTAAAGCAGCTATTATCGTGCCGATTGAGCTAACTACGTCCGCCAGTACGTGCAAAAACGCACCACGCAAATTGATATCTTGCTCGGTATTTTCCCCTAGCCAATAGAGGTTAATGCTGTTGATCACTACGCCAATTAACGCAGTGACTAGCATCGGCAAACTGAGGATTTCCTCAGGTGTCCCTTGCAGATGGGCGATCGCTTCTCGCCCAATCCATACAGACATAGCCACTAGACCGATACTATTGATCAGACCAGCTAAAACTTCAATTGGTTGATTGCTCATTTGCTTTCGAGACTTCGAGGAGCGTTGAGCCAGCCATGCAGCAAGCAAAGCAATACTCATTGCTACAATATCTGCCAGCATGTGAGCGGAATCAGCTTTGAGAGTTAAACTGTGGCTAACAAAGCCCACAACCATTTCGAGTAAAGCAAAGATTGTGATTAATACAATCACCCTCTTCAACCGCTGAACTTTACCCAGAGATACGCTGGTCTGGCACAAACAACCTAATCTGTTGCAATTGAGCATAGTTTCAATAACTTTGGTTAGTCAACTGGGAAAATAGTCTTGCCTCGGAAAATCGTTTCCTGCACCTCGATATCAATGATATCCATTGGCTCAACCTCCATGGTATGTTCATAAATAATAACAAAATATGAAACAAATATTGTCATAGATATTTCCCTGATTAATTTTTCTGTAGCGACCGCAATTATTTGCCTACTACAACGTGATGTTTATCTGAATTAAAACTTGTGAACACAAGTTTATTCAATGTTTTAAACACTAATTCATACTGTTGTCAAGCTCATGACGTCTTCCAACAATATGAGCCTCAAATACCATATAGCAAAACAAGTTTTTTTGTCAAGCTTTAGCTTTCTTTAAAAATTGCATTTTAAGGAATTAGATTTGAGATAGTACCAAAGTCTATAAACGCTTTAAGCTGTTCGGCATTTAAATTGGTATAATAAAAATTAATAAATAACCCAATAATAGGAAATATGCCAGCAAAAAATTATCTGACACAAGAGCAAAAAACAATACTTCAAAAAGCCTTAAAAATAGAAGAAAATGGAAATATTAGAGAACG
>NZ_JAAHHE010000939.1:0-1193 GCF_010692525.1 Moorena sp. SIO3B2 | reverse complement strand
ACCAAGCCCGAGCTGCTGAATTGCGGGTTTGAGGATCCGGACTGGTCAACCGTCGATAGTAAGCAGAAATTAGATCATGGCGTTCTATTTCTGGAATCGGCTTGATATAGTCTTCCCAAGCATCAGGGAAAATATAGCTTGTTCCCTCCTGATAGAACCAACGAATTTCCTTTTGCCTGAGCATAAAAATTCCCCGCAAGATCAGTCCTAGACAGCGTTCAGGATGGGTTTGACTATAGGCTAAAGAAAGAGTGCTACCCCAACTACCGCCAAAAACTACCCACTGGTCAATACCCAGTTTTACTCGCAGTTTTTCGATATCACTAAGTGATGTACCACACACGCTCCGCTACGCTTTCAGTGTGGGCTTCTGATGCTCATAAAGAGCGGTCAGAGCTTCCTTTGAGGTACTATTAGTAGTAGATTCAACAACTACAGGCTTCCCTCTACGGCGTTTTATAGTCGGGAACACATCCAGCCCGACTCGCTTTATGTTGATTGATGCGTTGACATCTCTATCGACAATCAGCTTTAATTCCTGATCGAAATACTCTCGCATATCTCGGTCGGTGAACACAAATTCATCTCGATAAGAGAGGAGTTGAGATGTGTAATTTGGCTTGACTTCGACTACACTGGCGTTAGCTTTTGCGGCTACCTGACCCAGCACTTCAAAGAACTGACCAAAGCCTGCATCTAACCAAGACTTGTTAAGTCCTGATTTTGATGATTGACCATTGGATAAGAACGTACCATCTCGCCCTCGTTTAGGAGTATTGCGACGAGTTAAACCCTTGAGGTTCAGCTTCTCGTGAAAGAAGACTTTCTTACCTGTATTCACCAGTTGATGAGCAGTTTTGTACTGGAAATCTTCACGACTCCTAGCTATCTGTTGATGAATACGGGCTTCCCGTTTTGCTAGTTTACGTCTGGCTTTACTTCCTTTTTTACGCTTATTTTTGCGTTGAGAAACTGTGGTTAACTTGTCTTGATTCCGACGAAGTGGTTTAAGGGAGAGGAGTTTCTTGCCATCGGATATTGCTAGATAAAAGCCTCTATCTAGAACAGCATCCATTCCAATTGAGTTTTCCCAAGTAGGAATAATGTCATCAGGGTTGAACTCCGGCACTGACTTATCCTCTAGGCTCAGGTTGCAGTACCATCCGTCAGCTTTCCTTGTAATTGATAGCTGT
>NZ_JAAHHE010000938.1:0-1194 GCF_010692525.1 Moorena sp. SIO3B2 | reverse complement strand
GTCAGAAGTAAAACTCTTGCGCTTACAAAGGGTGTGAGACTTTTGTCATGTCCTAACTGCCCTGGCGACTGCTATAGCCATTGGCCTAGTTCAGCTTCTCCCAAACCTAAGCCTTAAGCTGATACGCGACACGCTGATAGCTGACCGCTGACCGCTGACCGCTGACCGCTGACCACTGACCGCTGATAGCTTACATCCCATCACCTATTGCTCATCTTTCAAGAGTTCTGATCCATGGTCAGTAAAATTTTCAATACTCCCCGCTGCTGGGCATGGTTAAAGGCGGTTAACCCTTCCTCAATTGGGTAATGACTTTGGATTAGGTAGTTGACATTTACTTTATCTTGTGCTAGTAAATTGATGGCTGGTTTAAAGGGACCGCAACGGGAACCGATTAGGGTAATTTCGTCTACTACTAGAGACGATGCATCAAAGGTTAAGTTGCCAGCGTAGGTACTTTTTAATACCAGGGTACCTCGTGGGCGCAAGGCTCCCCGGGCAAGGGCAAAGCCTTCGGGGTTGCCAGTACACTCCACTGAGATATCGAAAGGACCGTTAGTGATGGCATCGGCAAAACCTACCTTTATTCCTCTGGCTTCTAAATTGGCCAATTTCTCTTGATGACGGCCAATCACTAGCAAATTGCAGCCCGTTAGGGCTAGGGTTTGTGCCACCAGTTGTCCCAGCTTACCGTCTCCCACTACTAACACCTGGTGATCGGGACGCACCCTGACTTGTTCCTGAATTTCCAGAGCCGCAGCCAAAGGCTCAGTAAAGGTGGCGGCATCAGTAGAAATATTATCGGGTAAGGGATGTAAGTTTTTTACCGGCAAGGTCAGATAGTCAGCAAAGGCTCCGTTACGGTTAACAATACCTAAGACAGTACGGTTTTGGCAGTGAGTCGGTTGTCCACTTCTACAAAATCGACACTCACCACAGGCGGCATTAATTTCTCCCACCACCCGCTGGTTGACTAAATTCTTTGGTCCATCTTCCACAACACCAACAAATTCATGACCTAATATACCTTTGTAAGGGTAATAGCCTCGGATTAGTTCCAAGTCAGTGTTGCATATCCCCGCACGCAACACCCGCACTAAGGCTTCATCAGAGGGTGGTGATGGCACAGGTAGGTCAGTGCGCAGTTGCAGTTGCTGGTTTTCGAGCCAGAGTCCTTTCATTGTTGGTTGTTGT
>NZ_JAAHHE010000937.1:0-1197 GCF_010692525.1 Moorena sp. SIO3B2 | reverse complement strand
AGGGATCTAAGCATTGGGTAACTTTGGTAGAGAATTCAAGTTTGGTCGGTATGAAGCCAATTGATCTCCAGCATCAATACAATGTGATGGTTCAGGCGTTGCGTAGACAAGGGAAACTATATAATCCAGTGGATGAAGCTGGAGTATTGCAGGTGGGGGATTGTGTGTTGTTGTCTGGGGAATGGGATGAGGAGTGAATGATCTGGTGCGCGAGACGATGCGATTAGCCCGAAGGGCTACGCTACGCGAACGCATACGCGCGAGAATTGCATACGCACGACAATTGCATCCCCCGATTTCACATAAATCCATACAGCAAGCAAATTTTTGTCAAACTAATTCTCAAACTAACTAGACACCCTTAGCAAAATACTATATACTATATAATAGTGGCATTATGACAGTTGCTTCCTCAGCAACTGAATAGCTGGGTGTGCTGTGGGCTGAGAATTAGGTTCGAGGCAAGACAATATACACAGCATATCAGGTGTTTTTTTTGGCATCAGGGCTAAAGTAGGTCAAAGACAGTTAGGTTTAAACAACTCCAATCAGTTCTTGGGTCTGCTTTAGGTCAATCAGTGCTTACACTTTCGTGGATCAAGGGATACTGAGTTATTAACAACTTAAGTCCCAGCGAAGTCAGGCGAGTTTAATAGCCTTTTCTGACCAGTAAACGCAATTGAACGAGAATCTAGCTCGACCATCATGCCGAGCTGGATAAAAGTGGGCTCTCTGCTTATTTTTTGAGGAGAGGTTTATCCACTATAAATAGTGACCAGGTTTATAATGACCAGGTTTGTGGCACAAAGGGAATTCAGGTTCTTGAATATCCCTGCTGCCAGACTGCTGCAATGTCTACAAAGGAGAAACCAGTGTCTGTCGGTATCCTCGGTACCAAACTCGGTATGACCCAAGTGTTCGATGATGAAGGAAGAGCGATTCCTGTAACCGTCGTCAAAGCTGGGCCATGCACTGTGACCCAAATAAAAACCAACCAGACAGATGGCTACAATGCCATTCAAATTGGTTATGACCAAGTCAAGCCTAAGGCAATTAATAAGCCTGAAATAGGACACTTGGCTAAGTCCAGCGCCCCACCCTTACGCCACCTACGTGAGTACCGCGTGGATGATACCAGTAATTTTGAACTGGGTCAGCCAGTCAATACCGATATGTTCAGTATTGGTCAAATTGTCG
>NZ_JAAHHE010000936.1:0-1204 GCF_010692525.1 Moorena sp. SIO3B2 | reverse complement strand
CCCTCGGTGGTGGTATTGTCTCTGTTGCTTCCATGGTAGGGTTTATCACTCTCTTTGGTGTTGCTACCCGCAATGGTTTACTTCTGGTAGATAATTACAACAATAAATTGGCTCAGGGAATGCCTTTAAAGCAAGTACTTATTGAAGGTTCAACGGAACGATTAGTGGCAATTTTAATGACGGCGTTGACTTCAGCGTTAGGGATGGTTCCTCTCGTAATTGGTACGGGGGCAGGGAAAGAAATTTTACAGCCATTGGCAATAGTTGTTTTGGGAGGATTGTTTACTTCTACAGCTTTAACCTTATTGGTATTACCAGCTTTGTATGCTCAGTTTGGTCGCTTTTTCATATGTAAACCCATCAATTCTGGTATTTCACCTGAAGACTTAAATTCATCCTTTAAAGGTGGTTCAGTGGTGGGTCAATAGGTAAGTAGTCAGCTGTAAGTTGTCAGCGGTAAGCTTAGTCAGTATCAACTTTTTTACTGGTTATCAAAAAAATAAATTAGTTTGAAAGGAGTAAAACTATGGGTTCGTGGTTGCAGTCAAATTTAATTGTTCTATCTAGTGTGGGATTGATATTTTTAGCCTCCTGTGGCAATAGTACAAAAGAGACTACTCAAACTACCTCTTCAGAAACTGTAACCAAAACTGAGAAGGTTGATTCCTCCAGCCATGGTGATGGTTACTCCCAAGGTGGTCAAATCATTGAATCTGGCCTTTATCATTTAGAATTGTTGCCTATTGTCGAAAAACAGGGAATTCACTTAGACTTTTTTCTACAACAGGGTGAGGAACACAAAAGTGTATCTAATGCCAAAGTCAAGGCTCAAATCCAGTTACCAAATGGTGAACAAAAGAATCTAGATTTCAGCTATGATCAGGCTGGTAAACATTACGCTGCTTTTTTACCAGGAAAAGCTACTGGGGAATATAAAGTAGTTATTCAGACTGACATTAACGGTGAAAAAATCAACGGTCGCTTTTCCTTTAAACAATAAATATTGAATAACTTTTGTGGGTAAAGACATCATGAATCGTTTGGTTAGCGCATTACTAGTTAGTTCTACTTTATTGTTGGCTCAAAGTTGTTCAACACTAGGGCAATCTGGAGATGCATCTGTTGAGGGAGATAAACACCATGGTCACCATAATCACAATGAGCATGGTCATCACCATGGTAGCCATGGTCACGGAAATAAACC
>NZ_JAAHHE010000935.1:0-1204 GCF_010692525.1 Moorena sp. SIO3B2 | reverse complement strand
AGGATTGTTACTGCTTATCAAAACTATGAAAAGTGAAGAATTGGTATAAACTTTGGTATTCACTAGGGATCTCCAACCAGAGTGAAAGCAGCCCAATAGTAGGGATGAGAAAAGCTTTGTTTTCCTGATCCTGACAATTCTGGGGGTAACGAGATATTCTTGCCCGAGCCATATAACTGATTATTCTCGATACGCACATTGCCTTGAATCATTGCTAACTGTGCCTGTCGCAAGGCTTCGCTTTTACTCGATGTCTTTCTCAACTGACGGTAAAACTCAGTAGTCAGCCCCAGAGCACCTTGATCACTAACATACCAAAGGGTTGCCAAAGTCGAGTCAACTCCTGCCTGAAAGGCTGACCCAGCAAAACCCAACTCCGCTTCTCGATTGCCCAAAGCGGTTCGGCAAGCGCTGAGTACCAACAACTCTACCGATGGCTCATAAAGTAGATTTTTCATTTCATACAGCCTTAGTTTGCGGTTCCACATCTGAATGTAGGAATTGTTAGGAGTTCCCGAGTTGAACTCTGCATGGGTGGCTAGGTGAATGATGCCATATTGCCTCTGTTGTCGTTGAGCCATTAAATTTTCCAGAGTAAAGGCTTCGTTGAGAAAAGAGCGACCTTTCCACAGTGTTTCAGTGATGGTGGTTAACTCCACTTCTACCCCAGGCAAAGGCTGTTGATAAGGAAATTTCGATGCTCCCATTGCCAGAACCCGGAAGGGTCTTACATCTGTGTGACGAGAATAGGTTAAGCTCAGACTAGGCACCAAATTAACACCATAC
Organism: Moorena sp. SIO3B2; assembly: GCF_010692525.1. Taxonomy (NCBI): domain Bacteria; kingdom Bacillati; phylum Cyanobacteriota; class Cyanophyceae; order Coleofasciculales; family Coleofasciculaceae; genus Moorena; species Moorena sp. SIO3B2. The sequence goes on along the minus strand of NZ_JAAHHE010000935.1, from coordinate 418 downwards.
TTCTCAACCAGATATTGTTGCCCATCGTAGATAGCTGCTATAGGTAGGGAGCGCAAACCCTGATCCATAGCAAATATTAGGCTCTGAATCTTGCGGTCATTTAATTCCTTCTGTAAGGGCGCTATGATCCATTGATAAAGTTGCTCAGCTTGGTTTAGGTGGCCTTTGGCATCCAAGCTGTGGGGATTGCTAAGCGATCGCTGAAATCTATTGGTCACAGCTAGGACTTGATTACGACTGGCACCATTGATTCGCCGGACAATTGGATTACCTTCAGCGGTGATCACCAACAGTTCCAGCTGGTCGTTTGCTTGTGGTAAGCAACGCTCTGGTGCTTGAGGCACCTCAGAGAGTCGGTAACCAAACCGTCGGTCGATTTTGGGAACAGGGATTGAGGGAGTTTGACATCGAGTGCCTG
>NZ_JAAHHE010000934.1:0-1205 GCF_010692525.1 Moorena sp. SIO3B2 | reverse complement strand
TTTAGCTTCTGACAAAATTCATCCCACGTCTCAAAGCGTAGCGTGAGCGTGGTCAGAAGTTACCGCAAGAATAGTGGAGCCTTTATAGTTGGCAGTCTGTGAGTTAAGGGTTAAATCTTTTTGTAGTAAGGCTCCACTATTCTAAGGTTTCATCTCCGGGATGAATTTTGTGCAGGGTTTTTGTTGCTCATCTCAGGAGTGTCTTGGTTTTCAATGTACTTTTTAAGAGTAGAAATAGTAACGCCACCACAACTAGCAATAAAGTAAGAACTATTCCACTTGTGCAGGTTTTTTGTAGTAAATTATGGCTAGTTGTTCACCAAATTCTACTCTTATTTTTCGGCTTGAGACACTCTTCAATAGACATCTCCAAAAATTAACCTCAAACCCTTGCACTGCCTGGGTCAAAACCGAGTGTCTGGAGATGTCTAATGAGTTAACCAGTTTACTCAGGTGAATGTCAGGGTGATACTGGAACAGCAGGTTAACATGGTCTTTTTCCCCATCAAGGCTAACAAGCTGACATTCTTGTTGTTGAAGTAAGTTTTCAAAAATTTCATGTAAACGGCTAATCATCTCACCAGTAAAGACTTTGCGACGATACTTGGTCGTCAAGACGAGATGAGCTTTAAGGTCACAGACAGACCGACCCTTGGATAAAAAGTCATTCTTCATAACAATCCTGCTGTTGTCTGCTATAATCAGTGTAGCTTAAAAGTTAACACCAATGAAATACACGTATCAATATCGACTATATCCAGAGACTCAACAAACACTCACACTGAACCAGTGGCTGCGAGTTGGTCGATATTGGTATAACCGGATGTTGGGTGAGCGTTTTGATTGGTGGCAGAAAAATAGATGTCCGGTCAATGCCTGTCCATTAATCTGTTACCTTCCGGAGCTTAAAGATCAGCCCAATTTCTACAGCCATAAAAAGCAACTTCCAGTTATCAAGAAAGACTTGGTTAAGATTGGATGGTCTGGAGAGTTGATAGACTTTACTGAGGTTTATTCAACTGTTTTGCAAGATGTCTGTACAAGAGTAAAAAACGCTTTTAACAGGTTTATAGCAGATGACAAAAATGGTAAACGCAGTGGCAAGCCTCGATTTAAGAATGTTGCCAGATATCGGACGTTAAACTTTCCAAATGCTGATAATTCTTGGTTAAAGTTCTGTACTGTTAACGGAAAATGGTTGTTTG
>NZ_JAAHHE010000933.1:0-1206 GCF_010692525.1 Moorena sp. SIO3B2 | reverse complement strand
TAGTCTATACAGGTAGAGAAAACTAGCAAAAGTCATTCTCTATCTACTATCACTTTACCATCTTCTCTTTGCACCCTATGTCTAGCAAACATAGCTATAACCTTCAGCTTTCTCGGCAAACTCTAACTCCCTAGCCAAACGCCAAGCCACAATAGCAGGTAAACCCTTCTCAAGAATCCTAGCACAGGTACTTTGATAGTGATACTCCACTACCAGCAAGATTACCTGGTTTGTGTGACTATCATAGATAACATAAGTAGGATTAGCTGATCTGTGGTGGGCTTCTGCCACCGAAGCTACATTAAAAATTCCCTTGAGGGAAGCATTTAGAATCTGACTACTCCATTGACGAAGCACTATCGATCCGTCTGGTTACAGAGCAGCATTAATTTGCTTGTATCGAAGCTTAGAAACTTTACTGATAGAACTAACTCTCGGACAATAATGCCTTATAGACCGCAAGCTCCTCAACTTCAATAAAAATTCAAAACTTTAATACCAAGAATCTGACCTATGCAAATCACAATCGACCTACCTCCAGATCTCGAACAAGACCTCATCCGCCAAGCGGTTCAATCAAATGTCGGGATCCAAACCCTTGTTCTCCAAGCGTTACGCCAGCTAATCCAAACAGCACCTAGCTCTATTTCCCAGTGGTCGGATGCCGTATTGTCTTATGAAGGAATTCCTGATTTCCCGGCTTTCGAGTCCTATCGTGATCAACTCCTGCCACCTCGTGAACCGGAATTATTCTGATGCGATACCTTCTCGATACTTGCGTGATCAGCGACTTCATTAAAGGTGAAGCTGGGACTAGAGTCAGACTCAAGCAAACGCCACCTGGGGACATTGCTGTTTCTGTTATTACGGTCATGGAGTTACGCTATGGCTTGGCAGTTTTTGATCGAGTTTCAGTGAGATATTCCCCAAGTAGCGGAGAGTTTAGCTGCATTGCAAGTCGGTTTACTGGCGCGTCATCTTTTTGCTACTAGGATGGCGTGCGATCGCATTCTCCCAAAACTGACCAAGCCCATACTTATAGCATGGTACGTCTCTAACCGCCTGCATTGTAACATTTATTTACTAATAATGATTATTATTAACAATAAAAAGAATCATTATCACGATAGACTGTTCCCTGGGAGGTTCAGCCAACTAAGTGTGAACCTCTGATAACTATTTTCTTCATTAGGGATATCAAGGAAA
>NZ_JAAHHE010000932.1:0-1207 GCF_010692525.1 Moorena sp. SIO3B2 | reverse complement strand
ACCGGTGTAGTAATTAGAACACCGCGCCATTCCCATAGTTGTTGTTTTAGTGGTTGCCACATATAGCAGTTTTAAATTAGGTGAGGTATAGCAGAAGTCAGAAGTCAGAAGTCAAACTCTTGCGCTTACAAAGGGTGTGAGACTTTTGTCATGTCCTAACTGCCCTGGCGACTGCTGTACTTTCGTTCTGGGTTTTAGGGACTTCGGAGCAGGGACTTCGGAGCAGGGACTTCGGAGCAGGGACTTCGGAGCAGGGCAGAAACTTCAGATGTACCTCACGCTTACTAGGAAACTATTATTACGGTTGAACCCTTACTGGACTAACTACAAAGCTCTGTCTTAGCTTTGGGTCGATTCACCCTCCCCACACTTCCGGGAGTGATAGATTTACATCAAAAAACTGATAGCTGATAGCTGATAGCTGATGTTGACAATGTCCTATCCCATTTTAACAACTTTCTCAGGGTTATCTCATCCTTTTCAAAGACTCAGTTAAGTTAGATTAAATACCTTAAATAATAATTAAATAGAGTGGAATTAAACCAACACTGTTTTAGTTTAATTCTGTCTACGGACTTACGAGTCAGTTCTGATATTCGGGAGAGTTCTGTGATGAAAGATATCAAAAAAACCGTAATGGTGAGCGCTGCCTTGACTAGTGTCTTGGCTCTAGGTTTAGGTGTAGCATCTGAAAACGCCTTGGCCGGTAAGGAAGGAATGGAAAAATGTGCTGGTATCGTTAAGGCGGGTAGGAACGATTGTGGCACCAGCAAGCATGATTGCAGCGCGCAGGCTACGGTAGATAGCGATCCCGAAGAGTGGATCTACGTTCCTGAAGGCACTTGCGACAAGATTGTTGGTGGAACTATTGTACCACCAAAAACCTCCAGCCAGGAAACTGAAAAGCCAACTGAGAGTGCCCAAGCCAATTAAACAAAGCTATCAGCAGGCTGCGCACTCAGCTATCAGCTTATGAATCATGGCTGAGTAGTGTTATGTACACCGATCCCCCCTAACCCCCCTTAAGAAAGGGGGGAATTAGATTCAGTTGAGTAGTGTTATGTATACCGATCCCTTAAGAAAGGGGGGAATTAGATTCAGCTGAGTAGTGTTATGTATACAGAACCCTTAATAAAGGGGGGAATTAGATTCAGTTGAGTAGTGTTATGTACATAGATCCCTTAAGAAAGGGGGGAATTAGATTCAG
>NZ_JAAHHE010000931.1:0-1208 GCF_010692525.1 Moorena sp. SIO3B2 | reverse complement strand
TTTTTTGACAAGGCTTCTGCTACTCTATCTATTGTGAAAAAGTCACCACTGTGGGTAAGTAATAAAATTAAGTCACCGGACGAAGACATAAAACTTTTTCTTTTCCATTGGGAAAGCGCAATCGTTAGATTTTTATGATTTTAATTAGATTAAGTAAGTGGTCGTATTTTTTTACTAAACACGACCACTACCGATAGATTATTCAGTCCTTTGTTGAGGGTGCTACCGATACTTTTTAGCTACCAAAGTCTACCAAAATAAACCAAGGCTCGCTAATGCAAGATGCTTTCACATCCAGGGGGTATCTCCCAAAGCTCTGACGGAATATCCCGCGAGCGCCATAAAAATGTCAACAAAGTTGGTCCACCGGGATAGAGAGCGCAACTATTAAACCCTTGGTTTTCGGCTTTAATTTAAGTTACATAATAATCCCTGTCGGTGTTACCCTAATTTAAGTCTAACAAATAATAAGAGTTTTTGGTAGACTCTGCGACATTTTCTCTAGCTGTTTACTAACCTCTTCAAAAGAACCTCTTAATCTTCCTTATTAATCTTCTTCATAATCAGAAGGATACTTATGGGTCTCAATCTCTTCAGAATCGGAAGGATACTTCAGGGTTTTCTGACCATGAGTATCTTGAGATTGGTCAGGGCCGGCCTTTTGCTCTTCTAGGAAGTGAGCGAAGAATGGCTTGACTTGAGTATTGGATTCTTGATTTTGCATATCGAATCATCCTTTACGGTTAACAGTTTAGTGGCTGTCAATTTATTCAATCAACACGTCCACCATAATTAGATTACCAGACTTTTTTTTTCTCAGCACTTCTTGTTTACAATTGTTTACTTTTTTTTACATACAGAGTTCTGTCGTCACCAATTCATATAGAACACTATTTGTCAATACCTTATTTATTGATTTTTTATAAAACTTTAATCTCTTGCTGTGATTGGCATTAGAGAGCCTCCGCTTCTTCAATGCATACATAACATTATTTGTCAAGATATTTTTAATTACTAGTTACCAAAGAAAGTTTTAAGCTTTTGCTGTGATTGACTAGGGAGTTTTTTCTAACGGAAGAAGATCTAATTTAAATGCAAAACCGCTTAATAATTATAATTAAGTATAGGCAAGGGAGTAGGGGTACATCTCATTAAAGCTGTTTGACCAGGTGGCTGGAATGGCCATTTTGGTGGAACGGGCATCTTGG
>NZ_JAAHHE010000930.1:0-1219 GCF_010692525.1 Moorena sp. SIO3B2 | reverse complement strand
TTGCTGAATCTTCGCGCTGAATAGGAGTAGAGTGGGCATCCTGCCCTCCCGAAAATATCCCTGTTCTGTCGGCGTTGCTGAACCAAGTAATGAATAGGAGTAGAGTGGGCATCTTGCCCGCTCGACCAGATCTCGAACGGGTGCATCTCAATGCATGCTGTTTGACATGGTGGTGCGTTACGGGCAGCAACATAACCCTGACTACGAGGCGAAAAATGAAGCCCCCCCTAACGCACCCTACGCAAAATTTTCAAAAATGAGATGCACCCTCTCGAACGGGCAAGATGCCCATTCTACAGGTGCGACCCAAGGCCGCGAGCAATCCCTCACGGCCTTGGAGGCGCGCACCTACTTTTAAAATCATTCCATTATTAATATCAAGTCCGGTTGAATACTCATAATAAAAGTGTGTCGAAGGCAGAGGGCATTTGGCAGCTATGCTGAAGCAAAGGAGTAAGGTTTCAAGGGTAATGGTTTTTGATCACTAATTATCCCGACATGATATAAGCAACGCCGATAATTGCGCACACTTACGATATCCAGACCAAACCTTTGTCCCCCTGGTCCCCTGGTCCCCTGCTCCCTTGCTCCCCTCCTGTCATAACCATGCAATTTATTAATGGATGGTACCTGATCACAGCTAAGTACATGTAAGTACATCTAATTATTAAGTTTTGTGTATAGCTGCCGAGTCGGTTAACCGACTCCAGTGTGATCGACTGGTGACCTTGTGACAAATATTACAGATTATTACTTTGTTGTTAATAAATGAGACTGCGGTCCCCATTATCCGCTAATCATAATAATCAGCTGGTCAAATTTGATAAATGACAAGCAAGATAGCAAACTAGTTAAGTACCTTTAATTTTAAGGAGATCTCAATGCTTGACGCTTTTTCCAGAGCTGTAGTTACAGCAGATAGCAAAACCGCATGTCTTGGTGCTGCAGACCTGACTGCTCTAAAAGGCTTTATTGCTGATGGTAATAAGCGCCTTGATATAGTAAACATTCTCGCCAGCGAAGCTAGCTGCATCGTTTCCGACGCTGTTTCTGGCATGATCTGCGAAAACACTGGTTTGATTCAAGCTGGTGGTAACTGCTACCCCAACCGCCGCATGGCTGCTTGCTTGCGTGATGGTGAAATCATCCTCCGCTACGTGACCTATGCGATCTTGGCTGGTGATGCTTCTGTACTCAGCGACCGCTGCCTGAATGGTCT
>NZ_JAAHHE010000093.1:20554-23655 GCF_010692525.1 Moorena sp. SIO3B2 | reverse complement strand
GCGGTCTTGGGGGTTTCCCCCATGAGCGACTGCATCAAGAAGCGCAAGAGTTTGACTTCTGACAAAGGACTTCTGACTTCTGACTTCTGCTATAGAATCAAAGGTCTTGTCCCTATAGTTTCCAGGGTCCTGCCAGGAGCTGATGCCTAGATCTCGAATAGTGATGCAGCTTCGGAACAGGGGAGCCAGCGCTGCATCACTTGTTCAAAGGATTGCTAGAATTTATATGCCACCTCACTAACTAAATTTTCCTTTAGCTGTTTGTAGTCTTGGAGTTCCTTTCTCAGATAAACATGCAGGTGATCAATCTCCTCTTTCTGGAGGATTTCTAATATGGCTATGTTCAAGTCATTTATGGCTGCCAAATAGATGGTTTTATCAATCACAAATACCCTAACTATAATCACCCGAGCATTCTCTTCAATGCTGGATAATAAAACGAACATTTTCTGCTTATGCAATCCATCGATAGTCGGAATTTTTCCTTTAATAGCCTGACAAATTCTGGTAGTTTTATCCGCCGAAATACCATCTATTTTAAGAGTTAAATTTATCGCTCCCAACTCCAACGTATCGCCAGGATTTTGTGACCAATAATTGACCACAACTCCACCAATCATTTTAGAATTGGGAATTTTTTTGGTACCACCCACAGTAATAATACGAACCTTTGTGCTTCTCAGACCAATACTGAGTATCTCAACAAAACCATTTATTCCGTCCAATTCTACCCAGTCACCGGGTCTATAGAGACCATCAGCATAGATAACCACTGTACAAAACCAGTCATAGATAATGTCTTTTAATAACAAACCTAAGGCTACACCTGCGCCACCGAGTAGACCGATCAGTGCACCAGCAGATGCCCCCAACAAAATCTCACTGGCTTTACTGGCAGCAATCAAGATTGCTGCGATCTGAAAAAGCCTTGGAAAGTAGGGGACTAACAAATCGTCGAGTTCAGTTTCAGTTTTTGTCGCCAATCCGGCTAGAAGCTCTCCCAGTAGTGGAGCAGCACGGTAAATAATATACGTGGCAATGAACAGAGCGCTCACAAACAGAATCTCGGGGATTTTCTGATTCTGTTCAGGGCTAAGATGACTTCCCACAACTAGATAGGCTAGCCATAGTCCAGCGATCCAAATTAGCCAGCCTAATGGTGCCCTAAGAATCCTAATGAACTCATCGTCTAGGGTGGTTTCTGTACGGCTAGTTATCAGCTCGAGTCTGTGAATGATTATGGCAGTGAACAAGCCTCGCAATATCTGGGTAAGGAGGAGGATAAGCACCACAATAAGTATCGTGGAAACAGGAATGTTGGCGAGCTGGAAGTCGGAATTCAATATCCTTTCTGTGATTAGGTTGATTGTAGTGTTGAATGTACCCTGAAGGTTTTCCATAGTTTCGACCAAAATACAATAACAGAGATCGACCTGTGCCTAGCTAAATGGCAAGTCGATGGCAAATCGATTGGCGAAATGATTTTACTATAAGTTGGGAATTTACCGAATCGTGCTAGGTATGCAATAAATATGATTTAGAGCAATTGCCCGTTTGCGCAGCACCCTAGGAGTCAGGGTGCATCTCATCTTTGTAAAAAAGAAGGGGCCCGGGCGCGGAGAGTCTCCGGCCTGGGCCCAGGAATTTTATTAAAATTTTTGCCTAATTTCAAAGGTGCGCTTTCCGCATCTAATTATTAAATTCCCGTGGCAGCACGCTTTCCAATGGCCGGGTAACCCGGCTTTGGGTCGCGTCTTTCGGCAAAGCCGACGCGGGGCGCGTTCGGGTCGCACCTAAAAGCTATGCAGCTTCGGAATAGGGGAGCCAGGGCTGCATCCCTTGTGCAAAGGATTGCTAGGATTTAGATATCACCTCACTAACTAAATTTCCCTTCATCTGTTTGTAGTCTTCAATTTGCTTTTCCAGCTCAATATGCAGGTGATCAATCTCTTCTTTCTCCAGAATTTCTAATAGGGCTAGATTCAAGGATTGCTGGGCAGCAGTGTAGAGGTTGATATCAATCACATATACTATAATTTTAATTACCCGAGCATTATCTTCAATGTGGGAAAACAAAACTTTCATTTTTTGCTTGTGCAAGCCATCGATAGTCGGGATTAGTTCTTTAATAGCCTGACAAATTCGGGAAGTTTGCTCAGCTGAAATTCCATCAACTTTCAGAGTTAAATTTATGCCCCACTCAAACGTCTTACCAGTCTTCTGGGACCAATTTTCCACAACTCCAGCAATCATTTTAGAATTGGGAACTTTTTTGACAGAACCCCACTCAATAATACAAAGTGTTGTACTTCTCAGACCAATACTGACTATCTGAACAAAACCATTGACTCCGTCCACTACTACCCAGTCACCGGGTTTATAGAGACCATCAGCGTAGATAATCACCGTACAACACCAGTCATAGATAATGTCTTTGAATAACAAACCTAAGGCGACACCTGCACCACCCAGTAGACCGATCAGTGCACCAGCAGATGCTCCCAACAAAATCTCACTGGCTTTAATAGCGGCAATCAGCACTGCTGATATCTGAAAAAGCCTTGGGAAGTAGGGCACAAACAAATCGTCAAGTTCAGTTTCAGTGTTGGCCGCCAATCCGGCTAGAAGCTCCCCCAGTAGTGGCGCAGCACGGTAAAGAATATAGGTAGCAATGAACAGAGCGCTCACAAACAGAATCTCGGGGATTTTCTGATTCTGTTCAGGAGTAAGATGGGTGGCCACAACTAGATGTACTACCCATAGTCCACCGATCCAAATTAGCCAGCCTAATGGTTGCTTAAGAATCCTAATTAACTCATAGTCTAGGGTGGTTTTTGTACGGCTAGTCAGACGCTCGAGTCTGTCAATGATTATTGAAGTGAACAAGCCTCGCAATATCTGGGTGACGAGGAGGATGAGCACCACAATCACTATCGTGGAAACAGGAATGTTGGCGAGCTTGAAGTCGGTATCAAAGATCCTTGCTTTGATTAGGTTGATTGTCGTGTTGAATGTACTTTTAAGGTTTTCCATAGTTTCGACGAAAAGACAACAGCAGAGATCGACCTGTGCCTAGCTAAATGGCAAGTCGATGGCAAGTC
>NZ_JAAHHE010000093.1:0-20127 GCF_010692525.1 Moorena sp. SIO3B2 | reverse complement strand
GCGCGATTGTCGCGCCTAAAAGCGATGCAGCTTCGAAGGGAACGAGCGCTGCATCCCTTGTTCAAAGGATTGCTAGGATTTAGATATCACCTCACTAACTAAATTTCCCTTCATCTGTTTGTAGTCTTCAAGTTGCTTTTCCAGCTCAATATGCAGATGATCAATCTCCTCTTTCTCCAGGATTTCTAATATTGCTATATTCAAGGATTGCTGGGCAGCAGTGTAGAGGTTGGTATCAATCACATATACTATAATTTTAATTACCCTAGCATTATCTTCAATGTGGGAAAACAAAACTTTCATTTTCTGCTTGTGCAAGCCATCGATAGTCGGTATTTTTTCTTTAATAGCCTCACAAATTCTGGTAGTTTTATCAGCTGAAGTTCCATCAACTTTCAGAGTTAAATTTATGCCCCACTTAAAGGTCTTGCCAGTCTTCTGGGACCAATTTTCCACAACTCCAGCAATCATTTTAGAATTGGGAAGTTTTTTGATAGAACCCCACTCAGTAATAAGAAGTGTTGTACTTCTCAGACCAATACTGACTATCTGAACAAAACCACTTACTCCGTCCACTATTACATAGTCACCCGGTTTATAGAGACCATCAGCGTAGATAATCACCGTACAACACCAGTCATAGATAATGTCTTTGAATAACAAACCTAAGGCGACACCTGCACCACCCAGTAGACCGATCAGTGCACCAGCAGATGCTCCCAACAAAATCTCACTGGCTTTAATAGCGGCAATCAGCACTGCTGATATCTGAAAAAGCCTTGGGAAGTAGGGCACAAACAAATCGTCGAGTTCAGTTTCAGTGTTGGCCGCCAATCCCCCTAGAAGCTCCCCCAGTAGTGGAGCAGCACGGTAAAGAATATAGGTGGCAATGAACAGAGCGCTCACAAACAGAATTTCGGGGATTTTCTGATTCTGTTCAGGAGTAAGATGGCTTGCCACAACTAGCTGTACTACCCATAGTCCAGCCAGCCAAATTAGCCAGCCTAATGGTGCCCTAATAATCCTAAGGAACTCATCGTCTAGGGTGCTTTCTGTACCGCTAGTCAGACGCTCGATTCTGCTAATGATTATGGCAGTGAACAAGCCTCGCAATATCTGGGTGAACATGAGGATGAGCACCACAAGAACTATCGTGGAAAGAGGGATGTTGGCGAGCTTGAAGTCGGTATCAAAGATTCTTTCTTTGATAACGTTGATTGTATTGTTGAATGTAGTCTTAAGGTTTTCCATAGTTTCGACGAAAATGCAACAGCATAGATCGACCTTTGCCTAGTTAAATGACAAGTCGATGGCAAGTCGATGGCAAGTCTCTTGGTGAAATTATTTTACTATAAGTCGCGAATTTCCCCAATAGTTCTGGGTATGCAATTGGGATTGTAATCCACAAACAGGATTGAGAGCAATTGCCGGTTTCCGCAGCACCCTAGGAGCCAGTTTTAAACTTTTAATATCTGTTTGTAGGAAAAATATTCGGTCAATCACATCTGGATTTTACCGAAAAGTATTAGCTAGTAAAAGAAGCTGGAAATAGCGAAGGATTACTAGCTATTGGTTTGGCGATCGCAAATCAACTGCAATCCATCAACTGCCCAGTTTGGGTTGATTAGAGTCATGGGCTTGTAGAATCAAAAGTTCTGTGCCCATAGTTTCCAGGGTCGTGCCAGGAGCTGATGCCGAGACCTCGAATAGCGCCGATGCACCAACCTGAGGGCTTCCCCCCACTCGCGCTTTGCATCAAGACAAGCATCAAGACAACCCAGTTACTCCTGCTTGGCCAGACTTGTCAACCCAACTTGTAAACAATTAATTCCCTATAAACGGCTAGTTAAACTTGAAACTAAAACTTGATCATTTGCTAGACCTCCCACAATGACTAGTCTATAGCCATCTCGTAAAGACGGAGTTAATAGTAGCATGTTCTACTTGTAATATGGGTACCCTATTTCTAAAATTAATCTAAATTCTCTTGTAGATATGGCGAAAACAATACCCTATTGATGTGTTCTATTGCTAGCCTATCTCGTCATTTCCCCGATCCCACACTTTTAGGTGCAACCCGTGGCGAATTTAATAAGAATTTAATAATTAGATGGGGAAAGCGCACCTTTATGATCAGTATTCAACCGGACTTGATATGAGGAGGATCAGGGGGATGAGCTTGTGATCAGCAAGTAACATCACCAGAAAGCAACTTGCTATCAGGGACTTCTGCACTTTTGGATAAGTTCTATCTCTAGGATTTACACTGATTCCCTGATTTACTAAACTAGCTCCTTATTGATTAAGGCTATTCTCAGTAAAAACTCATTAAGCTAAGATTTAATAGATTCATAAGCCTGGAAATTTCTAGGACTTAATGAGCATTTTAAAATGACGATTAAAATCTATAAAAATTAGATCATTGGGACGTTACAAATAGCGATTTTGTGTCCATAACATATTAGATATAGTTATCTAATATGTTATGGGAGGCAATTTAATTTATAATTGTTGTTAATTCAAATAATAACCCTATTTCAAAATAACCAATTACCAATTACTTTTTAACCAGCTCATGAACCTTTCATCCTCGAAATCTCAAAATCTGCCCCAGTCCAAGATACAGCTAAGACTAAGGTTAGGGATTGGGGCAATAGTTTTGGTGACAGCTGCCTTAATTTTACTATTTACGCCCGTTGGGTCTTGGCTGAAGCTGGAAAATTTGAGATTGCTTCAGGAAAGCATGGGTATTTTTGGACCACTGGGGTACATTCTAATTTATATTGTTGCCACAGTACTAGCTGTTCCTGATGCGATTTTAACCTTTTCAGCTGGTGCTCTGTTTGGACTAATGCTGGGTACTTTGTGGACTGTGATTGGTGCTACTTTAGGAGCAACGGCTGCGTTTATGATTGCTCGCTTTGTTGCTGGTGATTGGGTTAAGTATCAGTTTCAGGACTCTCGTTTTGATCAACTCAGTGAGGGAATTGAGAAAAATGGTTTTTGGTTTGTGCTCTCAATTCGCCTGGCACCAATTTTTCCATTCAATGCCGTGAACTATTTGTTTGGCTTAACACCAATTCCTCTACCCACCTATGTTATTGCGACCGCAGTGGGAATTATCCCGGCTACCTTTGCCTATGCTTGGTTAGGTCGCAGTGGTCTCGAAGCTATCAGCGGTAGTCCCCCCTGGCAACTGATCGGAGCACTAGTTGTATTAGCGGTGCTATCTACCACCCCCCTACTTTGGAAAAAATCAAAACTTAGGCAATAACTCTGCTTGTCGGGTGCGTTAATAATGCACCCTACACCATAAGGGCGAATATCAGGGGGAATGAAAGTCGAGTGTTGCGTAAGTCCTGACCCTAAGTCCTGACAATTTAAGGTGATTAAGGTAGAAGATTGATGAGATTGAACAGATTGCTGAAAAGACGAAGCCTTTGGTTAGCGATCGCGCTATTTATTTTGGTCCTATTGTGTTACTCGACTCCTGTCAGAGCCTTATTTAACCAGAGGTTTCTAGTGCAACAGTTGCAAGAATTAGGCCATTGGGCAATCTGTTTATTTATCCTGGTTTATGCTCTGGCAACGGTTTTAGGAATTCCTGGCACAGTACTGACTATCGCTGGTGGTACAGTTTTTGGTTTAGTTTGGGGTACCTTCTGGTCTGTTATCGGAGCAACCTTAGGCGCATTGGGAGCATTTTGGGTAGCGCGTTATCTATTGCGAGATTGGGTTGAATACAAGTTCAGGCATCATAAAGCATTGGTCAGCTTCAATCAAGCAGTGATGCAGACACCCCTGATGTTTGTCTTAGCAGTACGCTTTGCCCCCATTTCTCCTTTTAATGTAGTGAATTTCTTGTTTGGTCTAACCCCGATTAGCTCGGTAGAGTATACCCTTGGCACTTTCTTTGGGATTATTCCTGGTACCCTCGCTTATACTTGGCTGGGAGTAACTGGGGGGGAAGCTTTGCAAGGAGGCGATCGCTTACCATTTTTCCTAGCACTCAGTTTCCTAGGTATACTGTCTGCCTTGCCACTGTTGGCAAAGGGAAAAAAGAAATAGTCTTCCTGTTGCCCATTCTCCTGTCCCATTCTCCTCATTTTACCATCTTTCCCATCCTCCCTATCTCCCCGATCAATCCCAGGAAGTAGCATGGCAATAAAGCAACGTGGTATCAGTGGGTCAATAGGGTAAAAAATTTTCTGATCAACTAGCCCGACTTGCTAGGCTTTTCCTGAAGCGTCTCTGTAAGACAAGTAAAGAACAAGACAGGGATTTACAGGAATCTGTTAAATTTGTTAATATGAAGGGTGTAACCCCTCATTTTTTCCCTGTCTTGATGCAATAGCGAGTGGGGGAAACCACGGCAATAGCGAGTGGGGGGAACCCCCAAGACCGTAATGGTGCGTTTGACCCGTAATTAAATTCGCCACGGGTCGCACCTCTGCCTCCCCAAGACCGCGCTGCATCGCTGAGGTCAGGGGAAAAGGAAGGTTCTGTCAGTAGTACCTTTTAACTTAAACTTTACTCGTTAAAGTTTTTACCTTATTTGTGGAAACGTTAAGTTTTCACAAGTCCCGTGAGACCGAAGGTGAGTGCTTGCCATTCCTTTTGTATAGCAAGACACTTAAGGTGCGCGCCTCCTAGGCCGGGTTCCCCGGCCTTGGGTCGCACCTCAAAGTGTTCTTCACCAAGTGTTTTTCACCAAAATTTAACATTTTGGGGGATATTTACTATACAAGACTGAGGATAGCCTTCCCAAGATTTTCACAATGTGTGATAAAACTTCGTGATTGACCTCAAAAACATCTCAACCAGAATACTAATTTTCTATGCATGTTGATAGAGATGAGTTTCTGTTAATAGGTCTAGGGTAATAGGTAATAGGTAATAGGTAATAGGTAATAGGTAATAGGTAATTGCGATCTACAAGTGGTGTTTAACAGCAGGAATAGTATGATACTCAATTGTAAATTGGCAATTACCAATTATCATGTACCGATGATATATACCCGAATAACTATCTCTCTCCGACCTTAGACATAGGCGTTGAAATTAGGTTTAAGGTTAAGTGGGGTAACGCTTCCAGAATCATTTTTCCCCCTATGTCTATTCATAATAAAATATCCACCCTTGGCGACTTTGAGCTTGGCAGGAAATGACTAAAGAACAGTATTCTAAAAATTGGTTCAATGGACAATCGTTCATTATTAATACTTTTTGCCTGTTACCTTCTCTAGTAATTATCCTAGGGGGAATCAGCCTGTTAATCGAAAACAACAATTTTAGATTGACAGATTCATCAACAATTATTGTAAATCCAATAGAATCACTGATTAGTTGGTTCAAAGACACGTCAGAACCAAAAAACTCATTATCAAGTGTTACTTCTACTAGTTCTGAACAACTAGTATATAAAGCTTCACTGCTCAATAAACTAATCCTACCTATTATAACTGACTATGAAGAAATTGGACTAGGGATAGGGATAGGTATAGACAATATTAAGCCTGGCTTTGAAGCCATTGGTTTTACATTTAACCAGGTAGAAAATATTCACAATAAAATTAATTTTATCGGCCTAAATACGGGGGACACAGTATTAATTAATATCCTGGGAAATGTTAACAATATAACTCAAGCCTCGATCGCCACTAAAATTCCCTATAAATACTCTCATGAAAGCCAATCTGCTTTACTCTTAGGATTATTCATTAGGGTAGTATCACCGGAATGGGAAAATGGTATGGCTTGGATTAACTATGGGTTGAAAGAACTTAGTGAAAACCAGAAAAATTTATTAATCACGGAACAAAAAAACTATCAGATTCACTTAAGGGTTGACCGGGAGGTAGATTTGGTGATTCTCACCATAAAATCTCGCTCTAAATCCTAAGGTAATTGTAACCGTTAATGGTGGTGTCGTATTACCGATGTGTTGAATTGCGTAATAAACGTTAACCACAATGGCTGATGTCTGTAGATATCTATTTTTTTGTAAGCATTCAGCCGTCAGCCGTCAGCCGTCAGCCGTCAGCCGTCAGCTAAAGTAACTCAGCATTATTCCAATGCTTACCTGTTGTCTTGATCCCAAGCGCGAGTGGTTTGAATTTACCGTAAGATAGGGTCGCCTTATTAAAAAATATTTAACCCTTTTCTGCATAACCTGCTAACTATAAAGGCGACCCTATCTAAGGTTTTGTCTCCGGGGGAAACCACGGCAGCGCGGTCATGGGGGGAACCCCCAAGACCGTAATGGTGAGTTTTCCGTAGGCGAATTAAATTCGCCACGGGTCGCACCTCTGCCTCCCCAAGACCGTAATGGTGCGTTTGACCCGTAATTAAATTCGCCACGGGTCGCACCTCTGCATCGCTTATTCAAAAGCACCATCTGTAGCACCTCAAGTAGCGTGCGCATTAGCTGATAGCTGATAGCTGATAGCTGATAGCTGATAGCTGATAGCTGAATACTTACATTTTTTTTTGAGATTACAACAGGCAAAATGCAACATAAACCTAAACGTTTCTGTTGCATTTTGTCTAATGGTTAACAGTTTAATGATTCGATTCAGTTTTGATAGTTTTCAACCCTTAACACAAACAACCTGCTTCAGAGTTGCCACTACCTCAACTAGATCTGACTGATTAGCCATCACCTGATCAATTGGCTTATAAGCACCTGGGATTTCATCGATAACGTCCTTATCTTTACGGCACTCAACACCTTTAGTTTGCTCAACTAAATCATCAACGGTGAACTGCTTTTTTGCTTTGCTGCGAGACATCAAACGACCAGCACCATGAGCACAGCTGCAGTAGCTGTCATGATTGCCTTTACCCTTAACAATGAAAGACTTTGCCCCCATGGACCCAGGGATGATACCATAGTCGTCGGTACGAGCTCGCACTGCTCCTTTTCGAGTAACATAAACCTCTTCGGAGAAATGCACTTCTTTTTCGGCATAGTTGTGATGGCAGTTAACTGACAACAAGGGCTTGAAGGACTTACCACCAGCCAGATGTTTCTCTACAATTCCCTTGAAGCGAGCCATCATGATATCGCGATTGTAACGGGCATAGTTTTGCGCCCATTGCAAATCCCGCCAGTAGGCAGCAAATTCAGGGGTTCCTGCGACAAAGTATGCTAAATCTCGGTCAGGAAGGGTTGTATGTGCTAGCTTTGCTAATTCTTTAGCGGTCTTAATGTGGCACTTAGCTAGCTGATTACCAATATGCCGTGAACCAGAGTGTAGCATCAGCCACACTTGATTGTCGGTATCAAGACACAATTCAATGAAATGATTGCCACCTCCAAGGGAACCCAGCTGTTTCATGGATTTTCCATCTAGCCGTTGCACACCTGGATGAAGTTCCTTAAAATCACGCCAGCCTTGCCAGTTTACCACTGCTTTCTCGATATCTGTGTTTTGCTCAAAGCCAACGGGAATAGCTGCTTCAATGTCCAAGCGAATCTTCTTGAGCTTGCCCTCCAATTGGTCTGCCACAAAAGGGGTTTTAATGGCAGACATGCCACAGTTGTGAACAAACACACCAGCGGTCAGGGCAAAGTTGTGATACTCTGGAACCGTTAGGCAGTAGACATCTTGTTTTTCCTGAAGTGGTAAGATATTGACGACTTTGTGATTTGCCCCCCCTACCAGATTTGAGCTTCGATGCTCGGCACGAGCAAGGTTATGGTGATCAATATGGTGGTCAATGACTGTTCTGTGACCTGGAAAAGATGGTACTGTTCCTGACAATTGAGATTCTAACCATTCAGAGGAAGGGATATCAGAGGGAGGGATAATCCCATCTGCCTTTTGCCATCTTCCAGAATCGGGTTGCTGGATTAAGGTGTAACCATCTTTATCGGTTTGGGAGTAGAAAGGCATCAAGGATGTCCCTGGTTCGAGGTCACGGGCTTCCCGGTAACTACCATCCCTGAGCATGAATCGATGATCGGGAGTACATTTAATTTCTTCTGAGTTGTCGAGAACGACCTTTAAGAGTAGTTGGTTACGGCGGGTTAATTTTGCTGTAGCCTTAGCCGCGACGATTTTTCCGGTTTGTGTGCAGGAGTAGACAATAATTTCTCGCTCTCCTTTGGCTAGTGCTTGGAGTGAGTAAGATTTGCCATCAACCAAGGGAACGAGGGTATCA
Source organism: Moorena sp. SIO3B2 (assembly GCF_010692525.1). NCBI lineage: Bacteria > Bacillati > Cyanobacteriota > Cyanophyceae > Coleofasciculales > Coleofasciculaceae > Moorena > Moorena sp. SIO3B2. The sequence continues at coordinate 11,961 of NZ_JAAHHE010000093.1, read as the reverse complement.
CCTGTAAAACAACCAATATCTACCCCGACAGCTGCTGGCAGGATGGCATCTTTGGTGGCAATTACAGAGCCAACCAATGAGCCTTTACCTAGGTGAACGTCTGGCATTAATGCGACGTGCTTAAACACAAATGGCAGAGACGCAACATTTTTCGCCATTTGGGTTTCCTGAGCAGCTAGGGAGTGATTCGCCCAAGACAGCACAGGTTTTGGGGTGGAGATGTCTAGTTTTTCGTAAGGCATAACAATAAATTATTTATTTTTTTTATATATTACACAATGATACAGATATATTACAAACTTGGCCATAAGGTCGAATCTGATCACCTGGTGTTCATCACAAGTTTTCTTGAAGTAATCTGTGGACAGTTTTGTAAGTGTCACACTATCCCCCTGTGCAGCTAAAATACTCTTGACCTGAAACCTAGCCAGACTCTGGATGATCAGCTTTGCTCAAAGACCAGGGGGCTAACCCCATAACCAGATAATTCCCAAATGAATTCCACTTCTGCAGGAGGTGGCTGTCTCAAATTGAACTATTATAAGATTTGGAGTTATTGAGTAATTTTTTTATATATTGCTATGGATATTCTGACACTAGGCTGGGTTTCTGTACTGGTTTTGTTCACTTGGTCAATCTCAATGGTTGTCTGGGGTCGTAACGGGTTTTAACAGTATCGTGGAAAATCCCGTAATCACTATGTTGTTCTTTGCTGCCGCTGGATTATTAGTGGTGGTCAGCGGAGGAATCATTTATCTAACTGCTGCTGAGTGGCGCGATCGCCGCCGCAAACAGCGGGATAAACAGGGATGAAAATCTGACAGCGGATGGCTGGGGGTTTTCATCCCTCTAAAGGAAGCACTACCAACTTATCAAAAGGGAGAGTTTGAGAGGGAAAAGAATACCCCTTGACGAATAGTTTGGGGATGAATTTTTACTTTCAAATAGTGTTAAAATAAAAGAGAAAGGTCTTAAAAAACTGGGAATTGACCTTACTCAGCTACCCCCGGTGCGGGGGAAAGTTACGCCCTAGGAGATAACAATCTATTTGGTTGTGCCTGGGAATCCCCATCCAAGACGGTTGGGGAAGTTCAAATCTCAACCAAACAAGCAAACGTTAATTAGTTTTGTTTGAACAGAGTCCTAGGAGGCTAAATCGTCGGACTCACTTGATATCGCTAAAGCTTATTCGTCCTAAATCAATACTAAAATTTATAATCCGTGATGTCACATGACGGAACAACCTTTTATAGTTTCTGCTCAGTATCTGAGTGAGCATCTTGATGATCCCGACATCGTAATTGTCGATTGCCGTTTTGCTCTATCTGATCCAGACCTGGGCTATGAGCAGTATAAAGTTAGCCATATCCCGGGCGCTCACTATCTCGATTTGAATAAGGACCTTTCGAGACCAGTAGAGCGTCATGGTGGGCGTCATCCTTTGCCTGAACCTCGGAAGTTAGCTCAAAAATTAGCAGGGATTGGTGTTAATTTCCGAAAAACCCTAGTGATTGCCTATGATGATTCCCGTTGTGCCTTTGCAGCCCGCTTGTGGTGGCTGCTGCGCTACTTGGGACACGACCAAGTGGCGTTGCTGGATGGGGGTTGGACAGGATGGCATTCCCAAGGGTATCCAGTAACTGATCAAGAGCCTACCACAAAACCAGGAATCTTTGTAGAGCAGTTGCGCTCTGATTCGGTGGTGGATATTAATAGTGTGAAAGTACGTAAAGATTTGCCAGAGGTGGCGTTGGTAGACTCTAGGGAAAGCGATCGCTATTTAGGTAAACGAGAACCGATTGACCCTGTTGCCGGTCACATTCCCGGTGCCCTCAACTACCCTTGGCATGGTGTGACGGACACCAATGGTTATTTGCAACCATTAACATTGCAACAAGAGCGCTGGACTGAGCTGGAGAACAAACAAGAAATTCTGGTTTATTGTGGTTCTGGTGTAACCGCTTGTGTCAATCTCTTCTCCCTAGCATTGGCAGGAATGAACACTGGCAAGCTCTATGCTGGGAGTTGGAGTGACTGGTGCTCTTATCTATAATTTTACCCACCCGTTGACGCTGAAAGCTTTGAGGAACTGTGGCACTACTCAAAGCAAGCAACAGGTTAAGTGTGTTGCTTGCGCAAAAGCTTGCCAATCCCGTTAAACTACCACCCCTTTGATACTCCTGATTGTTTCGATCTGAGTTGGTCCCCTTCTCCCTATAACTTAACTGGAGAGGAGGGAAAATTTGGCATCCTATCCTCAAAATCCGGAAATTATCCCCCTATTGCTTACTCTTTCACGAGGTAAGTACAGATCACTCATCACTATCAGTAGTAATCAAATCACTAATTACCACTAACGTAAGCATTCAGCCGTCAGCCGTCAGCATTCAGCTTTGTGGCACAGGCTTAATGCCTGTGACTTTACTCAGATTAAACGAATGCTTACCTGTTTTATTCAAAAGCTGTTCGGTGTAGCTTGCCCAAGCGCCCATAAACTGATAGCTGATAGCTGATAGCTGAGTGCTTACCCACTAACTAGTTAAGTCTTAGGTAATTACTAATTTACTAGCTAAAAACTGCTAGAATAAAAAATTATCTTAAAGATTATATAGAAAATTGTTAGGTTTAAGTAAATATGCATTGTCCACTGAAACGTATGTCTATTTTTGTAGACGGCAATAATATGTTTTACGCCCAACAAAAGAATGGGTGGTTTTTTGATCCTAGGCGGGTTTTGGACTATTTTAAAAACGAGCCTGGTATTACTCTAGTTAATGCATTTTGGTACACCGGACTCAAAGATCCTCAAGACCAGCGGGGGTTCCGAGATGCTCTAATTAGTCTAGGATACACCGTTCGTACTAAAATTTTAAAGGAATATTATGATGATAACTCTGGTCGCTATTCACAAAAGGCTAATTTAGATATAGAAATTGTTGTGGATATGTTTAATACTGTGGAACAGTATGACAAAGTGATCTTGTTTAGTGGAGATGGGGATTTTGAAAGAGCCATTGAATTACTGCGCTCTAAAAATACCCATATTACGGTGGTTTCCACAGAAGGGATGATTGCTAGGGAACTGAGGAATGCCACTGACCGTTATATTGATTTAAATGATGTCCGTGATCAAATTGAAAAAATTGATTCATAGTTATAATTATATATGAAGCAAACTTTCGATCTAGTTGGCTGACGACCGTTCTCTTCAAATCACTGACTATCAACCCATCGAGTTAGTTATGAACCAGCAACCTCAATCAGAGCGCATTATCATTTTTGACACTACCCTTCGGGATGGGGAACAATCTCCTGGAGCAACCCTCAATGTGGATGAGAAGCTGATTATTGCTCACCAACTGGCACGATTGAGAGTAGATGTGATTGAAGCAGGCTTTCCCTACGCTAGTCCTGGTGATTTTGAGGCGGTGCAAAAAATTGCTCAAGCCGTGGGCATAGAATCTGGACCAACTATTTGTGGTCTAGCACGGGCAAGTCGTGATGATATCAAGGCGGCGGCGAATGCCCTCAAACCGGCAGCTAATGCCCGTATTCACACTTTCATTGCTACTTCGGATATTCATCTGGAGTACAAACTGAAGAAGACTAGAAAGGAAGTGTTAGAGATTGCTCCAGAAATGGTGGCTTATGCCAAGTCTTTTGTGGATGATGTGGAATTTTCCCCGGAGGATGCAGGGCGCAGCGATCCCGAGTATCTCTACCAAGTCCTGGAACGGGTAATCGATGCGGGGGCTACTACGGTTAATATTCCTGATACTGTAGGTTACACTACCCCAAGCGAATTTGGTGGCTTGATTCGTGGGATTAAGGAAAATGTTCCCAATATTGACCGGGCAATTATTTCTGTCCATGGTCATAATGATTTAGGTCTGGCAGTGGCTAATTTCCTGGAAGCAGTGAAAAATGGAGCCCGGCAACTGGAATGCACGATTAATGGTATTGGAGAACGGGCTGGTAATGCGGCTTTGGAAGAGTTGGTAATGGCATTACATGTCCGCCGTCAGTATTTTAATCCTTTCTTCGGACGCCCCCCAGAGTCGAAGGAACCCCTAAGCACTATTGATACTCGTCAGATTTACAAGACATCCCGTCTGGTTTCGAGTCTTACCGGGATGTTGGTACAACCGAATAAGGCGATCGTGGGCTCGAATGCTTTTGCTCATGAGTCTGGTATTCACCAGGATGGGGTGCTTAAGCACAAGCTGACCTATGAAATCATGGATGCGGAGTCGATTGGGTTAAAGGAAAATCAGATAATACTGGGTAAACTATCCGGTCGCAATGCTTTCCGTTCTCGCCTCAAGGAGTTGGGCTATGAGTTGTCCGACAATGACCTGAATAAGTCGTTTGTTCGGTTTAAAGAGGTGGCGGATAAGAAGAAGGAGATTACGGATTGGGATTTAGAAGCTATTGTTAATGATGAAATTTACCAGGCACCGGAAGTGTTTCACTTAGAGTTGGTGCAGGTTTCCTGTGGGGATCGTGCTAATCCTACGGCTACGATTACGCTGCGAACACCTACCGGTGAGGAACTTAGTGATGCTGCTATTGGTACTGGTCCGGTGGATGCGGTGTACAAGGCTATTAATCGGGTGGTGAATGTGCCTAATGAACTGATTGAGTTTTCGGTGCAATCGGTAACGGCAGGAATTGATGCTCTTGGGGAAGTGACTATTCGTTTGCGGCACGATGAACGGGTCTATTCGGGTTATGCGGCGAATACGGATATTATTGTGGCTTCTGCACAGGCCTATGTGAATGCGCTGAACCGACTGTATTCAGCTATGCAGAACGGTAAGTTGAGTAATGATCCTGAGTTATCGATAGGTTCTCGAGCAGGGGTCTGATCTGAAATTGCTATGGAATTATAGCAAGTCTTATACCCATGAGGTACAACTTGATCCCCCTAAATCCCCCGAGCAATCCCTCGCTCGGGGGACTTTGAGGTTGAGAAGTGTACCTCATTAGGCTAAAAACCGCTATAAAATGCTTATTTAAAGTTTAAACCTCTGCATAGTTTGCCTTTCAATAATTGTCCCACTGGTTGAAACGGTGGGATTTCTTTTTGCTGAAATGTTTTTGTTGACCCACATTCCGCACTTCACAGTGTAATACGTAATAATTAGGGCTTATGTGTAGCTTTTATAACACATAAACTCAAAAAAATCCCCAAGCTACACAGGATTAGGGTATTACTTTCTATACTATAAAGTAATCTGCGAAATGTGGGAATGATGACTGACTAGAGAATGCAAATCTTTGCACATCCGATGGTTAACCGCAAGAGCTGCTCTGGGACAGCCTCGATCACAAACAAACTGGTCTACCTATACGCCCTGTTGTTTGTCAAGTACGATGTATAGCGCTACGCGCTATACCAATAAATTCATACTTAAATTCAGCAACGCCCAAAATGCGATTACCCTGCTCGGGCACCTTGACAGGGGTTGCAAAATCCTTAATACTCACTGAGATGGCAAAAAATGTTTTTGCCGAAGGGGTTTTGGAATCTAAATTCAGTCAAAATGATACCTGATATACAGTATACTGTCGCAAATGATCTTCAAAAAGTAATTGAAGAAGCCTGTCATGAACTGGGTGCTTTCTATGTAACCCATGATGGGTTTGACAGTGGTTTTGTTGATCAACTCTTTGTCGAGTTAAGGGCATTCTTCAATCTGTCTCAAGGGGCGAAGATGGCATCTAAGGCTGACTTCGACAACTACTACATGGGGTTCCGACCGATTGGCAGCGAGAAAAGTATACTTGGCGGAGACTATGAGCAATGTGAGCAATACAAGCTCGGGTTCGTGAAACGGCCGAACGGTACGAGCTACTCAAATATCTGGGAGCGTCTTTCGAATGACGTCTTTCAAAACAAGACTACTCTGACCTTCTGGGAGAACGTCCGGAAATTATCCGATTCCCTGCAAGGCTATTTTGCCAGCATTCTCGGTTTCAATGCCGACTATTTTGACCAGTTTATGGACAACCCCCTGCATAATCTTGGTCTGAACTATTATCCTAGTAACCCTGAACCGAAGGACAGACTCTTTCCTCATGTAGATTTCAGTATGTTTTCGATTATCATCCAAGAGTCACCGGGGCTCGTGATCAAACCTCGAAGCGGCGACTGGATTGAGGCACCGGTTATGAAAGGTAAGCTCCTAGTCATAATCGGCGAGTACCTAAAGCGATGGTCAAACGGGTACCTCTGGGCACCTCCACACAGAGTCAAAGGAAGTAGCAGTAAGCAACGATACGCTGTTGTCTACAAGCAGCGGCCGAGCTTCAATACCGTTATATCGATTCCGGGAAAACCGGATGTTCATGTCGGAAATTTGTACGAAAAAAAGTTGCAGTCGATCGTTGGAAATTTTCCACAAGCTACGGAGCACAAAACAGCCAATCTGGGTTAGGATGGCAACCTCCCTTCCATAGGTAACGAGCTAACACCGCGTCCAGGTAGGTAGTGGTAAATATGTAGTGGTTTGGCTAGGGTCTGGTCAAGGTAACGGGAGCTAAAATAACTACTTATGACCACTACCGCCTCCCCTAGGTGAGGCTACGTAACGCCGACAAAAACTTGAAACAGACAGATAGGGATTTATGGTGAACCAAATAAAAACAGCCCTCATTGATATAGATGGAACAGTTTACTTCAAAGGGGCGCTGATTCCGGGGGTAAAGGAGGCAATTGACGAATTACGAACAGCTAATCTGCACCTAAGATTTCTCACCAATAGTGACTCACGATCAGGGGCGCAATTGGCGGAGCGTATAGCGGAGATGGGGCTAACCCTTGATCCGAGCGAAATATATACCGCTGCTGATGCAGCAAGTACCTATACAGGTCAAGCTCATAAAACCTGTTTCTGTCTAATGCCTGAACGATTGCATTCCTTATTTAATCACGCGCCAACGGATGCACCGAGTGTTGACTACGTAGTCCTGGGCGACCAAAGTACGGTTGCAACCTATGATCAACTTAATCAAGCCTTTCGATACATTCGGGCTGGCGCTGAGTTGGTTGTGATGCAGAAGGGGCAATTTTACATTACGGAGGATGGTGAAAATCTGGATACAGGGGCATTTGCGACGTTGTTAGAGTATGCCTCTGGTACAGTGGCAACTGTTGTTGGAAAGCCATCAGCCAGGTTTTTTCATGGTGTTTTGGCTGAATTGGGGGTTAGCCCGGAAGAAACCATTGTCGTGGGTGATGACATTTATTCCGATGTTGTTGGGGCCAAGACGATTGGTGCGACGTCGATTTTGGTGAGAACTGGCAAGTATGCAGAGCAACGGGCGGCCATAGACGAGACTCAGATCGATTATGAGATTGATTCGCTAGCGGATCTACCAGAGCTTTTAGCTCGGTTGAGTTAGAACTAATTGACACTCCCCGTCCTGTAAGAACGGGGATTCTTGGATCAACGACTCGTCTTGCGTGGGCCAGGTCGTAACCAGGAACAGTAGAGGACAAATCTCCCCGAGCGTTTAGATCATTTCAGATCCAGGTTCCGGTGTGCCGGAGACGAAACCTTAGAAGAGTGGAGCCTTAATCATAAAGTTTTAACCCTTTTATGCATAGCCGACTAACCTTAAAGGCTCCACTCTTCTTACGGTAACTTCTAACCCCACCGTACCTTTTTTTTATATTAGATAGATAGGTACTTTTTTTTATCTAAATTTTTCATAGACGTTTAAGTCGTTAGACCAAATTACGCAATATGTATCTGATACATATTTTTTACGTTGTCTACTTATTGTTAGATAGTATCTATCTAGTCTTTTAGTTTATTGTTTATATTTTTCTTATAGCACACCTATCACAAACTGTCAAGATAAAGTTTAAAGAAAAGCCGTCCTATAAGGACGGGGCTTTAAACCCAAAATTTTTGGTAACCGTTTTAAGAGGTATAAGTTAGGGTATAACTTAGAAAATAGGATTGCGTATGTCAACTGCCCAGCTCAACACTGACAGAAAACACCAACTTCACACAGAGTCAGGCTTTTACTATTTTGCTTATGGCTCTTGTATGTGTCCAGTAGATTTAAAGCGATCGCTTGGGGAAGATACTCATAATTTTGTGATTGGTACTGCTACTCTCAAGGATTATCATATTGGTTTTTATCGCAAATCTCGACGTCGTAATTGTGGCACCCTGGATGTGGTGAAAACTCCTGGGTCAAGGGTTGAAGGAGTTTTGTATCATTTACCTTGGCGGGTGAGTGAAGCTTTGGATCTGCGGGAAGAAGTGCCTCGCGGTGGCTACCGACAGGAAATGGTCAATGTCCACTGTCAAAATAAGTTGTATCAGGGCGTTCGGACTTATGTGGTGGTGAATAAGTTAGATCGGGAAATGGCTCCTAATGATTGGTATTTCCAGGTGGTACTGCGGGGTGCTGTTACCTGTGGGCTATCTGAGGAGTATTGCTGGAAGTTGTTTGATCATATGCACCAGTTGCAACTAAAGGCGAGCTGAGGATTGCTAGCAAAGGGAACAGGGAACAGTTGATGTAGGGTGGGCAGTAAGTATCATCCGGATGGTAAGCTTTGGAATTGGTATTATTACTGCCCACCTTACGATTAATTTTACTCTATTTTACCATGAATTTTCTGTTGGTGGGCAGTGCCGATTTAACTGACTACAAGCTGGAAAATTTCTAGGAAGCACTGCCCACCCTACGATTATTTTTACGATTAATTTTCTGTTGGTGGGCAGTGCCGATTTAACTGACTACAAGCTGGAAAATTTCTAGGAAGCACTGCCCACCCTACGATTATTTTTACGATTAATTTTCTGTTGGTGGGCAGTGCCGATTTAACTTTCTACAAGCTGGAAAATTTCTAGGAAGCACTGCCCACCCTACGATTCTACGATTAATTTTACTGCCCACAATACGATTAATTTTATTTTGAATAAAACAGGTATTATTCAAAAGCTGAATTCTGAATACTTACCTATCAGATACACAGATTTTTTTTACTATTCCCTATTCCCTGTTCCCTGTTCCCTGTTCCCTAAAACACAGGAATTTATACTAACCGAATTAAACAATATAGATTTACTCGTTATCAAAATTTATCCAATCTTTCCATTCTTGATTTTCTTGATAATAGTCTTTCATGGCTTCTGCTTGTTGGGCTAAAATGCGACGACGTTCTTCTAGGGGAAGTTGTTGAAAAGCTTGGCGTTCCATTGAATGATTTTGTGCAGTTTCAGGTACGATTAAAATCACTTCTATGGTTTGTCCTACCGGTAAATTGGGAAGGGAAATCTCAAGGCGGTTGCCTTGTTGAACGGTTGTGGTTAGATAGTGGGTTTGTTTCATTACAGCAGTTTTCAATTCGTTTAGGTATAAAGTCTTGGGTTTTAGGGAGTAGGGAGCAGGGAGTAGGGAACAGGGAGCAGTTGATGTAGGGTGGGCAGTGAGTATCATCCCGATGGTAAGCTTTGGAATTGGTATTATTACTGCCCACAATACGATTAATTTTATTATATTTTACCATGAATTTTCTGTTGGTGGGCAGTGCCGATTTAACTGACTACAAGCTGGAAAAATCCTAGGAATCACTGCCCACCCTACGATTATTTTTACTGCCCACAATACAATTAATTTTCTGTTGGTGGGCAGTGCCGATTTCACTTTATACAACCTTGAAATTTTCTAGGAATCACTGCCCACCCTACGATTATTTTTACTGCCCACAATACAATTAATTTTCTGTTGGTGGGCAGTGCCGATTTCACTTTATACAACCTTGAAATTTTCTAGGAAGCACTGCCCACCCTACGATTAATTTTACTCTATTTTACAATTTATTTTCATTAATTTTCTGTTGGTGGGCAGTGCCGATTTCACTTTATACAACCTTAAAATTTTCTAGGAAGCACTGCCCACCCTACGATTAATTTTACTCTATTTTACAATTTATTTTAATTTATTTTCTGTTGGTGGGCAGTGCCGATTTCACTTTATACAACCTTGAAATTTTCTAGGAAGCACTGCCCACCCTACGATTAATTTTACTGCCCACAATACGATTAATTTTACTCTCCACAATCTCCATATTTCGTAATAATCAAAAAATTCTAAATCCCTTGACAAATGATTAACTTATAAATATATTAATAGTATGAACCATTTACAGGAGTCACGATTCATGACCAAGAACATTCCACCTAACTCGAATGAAAATAACACCCCAGAAAACCCTGGTCGCAAACCTAAGAAAGTCAAGCTGATCTTGATCGGTTCTCCTGAAAAAGTTTGGAAGACAATGTCTTGATGCAGTCGCTCATGGGGGGAACCCCCAAGACCGCGCTGCATCGCTTATTGCCCTTTATGGCCTTAAATACGCCTATCCCAACGAGTGGAGCACTCCCGAGCCTACGGGGAAGCCTGATGAGATTATGACTTTTTTGATTCGCTATTTTTACGTAGACTAGGATAGTAATTTGCCAGGGTTTTGACGCCCTGGCGACTATGAGTGCAATTTGTTTTGTGGAGGTTAGTTTACTGAGTTGGAATGTTGTTGTTTTGGATCAGTTGCTGAGGTAAGTGGTCAGTAGTCAGTGGTCAGCCGTCAGCCGTCAGCGGTCAGTGGTCAGCGGTCAGCGGTCAGCCTTTTGCTGATAACTGTTCGCGTAGCGTGCGCGTAGCGCTTAAGCTGATAGCTGATAGCTAATCAGCTGATAGCTGATAGCTGATAGCTGATAGCTGATAAGCTAAGCTTTAATTGTAGTGGTTTATATTATAGAATTCGGTCAAGCATTGGTTAACCAAACCTTGACCGATTTTTTTTTATTGGTAAGCAGTCAGCGGTCAGCGGTCAGCGATCAGCGGTCAGCGGTCAGTGGTCAGCATTATTCAAAAGCTTAGCTGTTTTATTCAAAAGCTGATATTTAATCTCTGATGGCTGATAGCTGATAGCACCTCAAGTAGCATCTCAAGTAGCGCATAAGCTGATAGCTGATGGCTGATAGCTGATAGCTGATAGCTTACAAACAAACTTCAGGTTACTTCATGGCACTTCACATTGGTGACGGTCGAAGAATATATTTGTGATTATTTTTTCACAGCTACACAAACGTTGTGAACTTGTTGTCTCAATCTGGCTCAACTAATGAATAATACTCTAAACTAATCATAGGACTACCGTAAGCTATCAGCTTAAGCGCTACGCGCACGCTACGCGAACAGCTATCAGCTATCAGTTTATGGGCTATGGGCAAGCTACTTGAGGTGCTTATGGACTATGGACAAGCTACGGTAAGAGCTTTTGAATAAAACAGGTAAGCATTAATCTCAGTTATGGAAAGCTGACGGCTGACGGCTGACGGCTGAATGCTTACGGACTACCTAAGGCACAAGTAGCGATCGCTTATGATTAGTAAAGAAGCCTTCGAGGAAAAATTCAAGACCATGCCCTGGAAAAGGCGACAAGTGTTGGAGGCGGTGGTTGGTGGCAATACAGATCAAGAAATCAGAGACAAGGTGCTAAACGTCTATGATATATCTACGGTAAGAAAGCATATTTCTAAAATCTATAAAGATTTTGATATTGAAGCTAATGGTTTTAATTGTCGTTGTGAGTTAGTTGAAATCGTTAATACTTATAAGCCAGAGTTAGTGGCTGATCAAGTATTAAACGAGTGCGGGTTATCCCCTAGACCTAGAGCAACTCAAGAGATATATATTGAGCGCCAACCCCTTGAAGCTCGTTGTGATCAGGAAATTGTAAAACCGGGAGCGTTAATTCGGATTAAAGCAGCGAAACTGATGGGCAAAACCTTACTAAGTCATAAGATTATTGCCCATAGTGAAAAACAGGGTTATGCTCAGGTTTATTTAAATATGAATGAGCTACCTTTAAATAATTTAGATAGCTTTTTACAGTCCTTTTGTGTACGAGTTGCTGATAACTTAGGATTG
>NZ_JAAHHE010000929.1:0-1220 GCF_010692525.1 Moorena sp. SIO3B2 | reverse complement strand
AACCGAATGGCGTGAGCTTCAGCGGGTGATGGAACCCCTAGCTAAGGCTGCGATCGCAATTCCCCTCGCTGCCATCCGTTTTGATCTTGGCGCAGTGGTCACCCTCAGCCGATTTGCCCCCTCTTTCTTACGATATGCTGGGGATTCTATCAAGCTCAGAGGACCCTTTAGCCAGATTATGGACGGTGTTCTCAAAGACAACTTTAGCCGTAATTGGCTGGAGTTGCTTTCTTTTCTATTATCTGGGCTACCAGCGGATGGAACCATTGCGGCAGAGATGGCCTTTATGTTTGCGGAATGGTATCGACCAGAAGTAGTGCTAGACTATCCCATTGGTGGTAGTGGTGCCCTAGTTGATGCCCTGGTGCGGGGATTAGAAAAACATGGCGGTCAGTTGATCGTTAATGCTCATGTTGAAGAAGTGATAGTCGAGCACAACCGTGCCGTAGGTGTGCGACTGCGGGGCAGCAAAGAAATCCGAGCTTGTAAAGCAGTGGTATCTAATATCTCAGTATGGGATACCCTCAAACTACTGCCAGATTCAGCCATACCAAAATCCTATCGAGCCAAGAGAAACGCCACCCCTGAGTGTGACAGCTTCATGCATCTCCACTTAGGCATTGATGCTCAAGGACTAGAAAAAGACCTAGCCTGCCACTACATTATCGTTAATGACTGGGAAAAGGGTGTTACCGCTCCCCAGAATATAGTAGTGCTATCGATTCCATCCCTTCTAGACCCATCCTTAGCACCACCAGGAAAACACGTGATTCACGTTTACACTCCAGGTAACGAACCCTATGAACTCTGGCAAGGCATGAGTCGTAACAGTGAAGCCTATGCACAACAAAAGCAGGTGCGTGCAGAAATCATGTGGAAAGGATTGGAGCGGATCATTCCAGACATTCGTTCCCGTTGTGAGGTCACTCTAGTCGGTACACCACTCACCCACGAACGCTTTCTGCGCCGCCACCGAGGTTCCTACGGTCCAGCGATTCGAGCCGGAGTTGGCATCTTTCCTGGTCCTGGCACACCCCTACCTGGACTAATGTGCTGTGGAGACTCAACCTTTCCCGGTATTGGTTTACCAGCCGTTGCCGCCAGCGGGATGATTACTGCCAATACCCTTGTACCGGTTTCAAAGCATTTGGAAATGCTGAAAACGATTGGGTTGTGACCTAGATTGGGCAACTATCGTCAGCCGTCAGCCGTCAGCCGTC
>NZ_JAAHHE010000928.1:0-1220 GCF_010692525.1 Moorena sp. SIO3B2 | reverse complement strand
AACCGAATGGCGTGAGCTTCAGCGGGTGATGGAACCCCTAGCTAAGGCTGCGATCGCAATTCCCCTCGCTGCCATCCGTTTTGATCTTGGCGCAGTGGTCACCCTCAGCCGATTTGCCCCCTCTTTCCTACCATATCTTGGGAATTCTATCAAGCTCAGAGGACCCTTTAGCCAGATAATGGACGGTGTTCTCAAAGACAACTTTAGCCGTAATTGGCTGGATTTGCTTTGTTTTCTATTATCTGGACTACCAGCGGATGGAACCATTGCGGCAGAGATGGCCTTTATGTTTGCGGAATGGTATCGACCAGGGGTAGTGCTAGACTATCCCATTGGTGGTAGTGGTGCCCTAGTTGATGCCCTAGTGCGGGGATTAGAAAAACATGGTGGTCAGTTGATAGTTAATGCTCATGTTGAAGAAGTGATAGTCGAGCACAACCGTGCCGTAGGTGTGCGTCTGAGGGGCAGCAAAGAAATCCGAGCCCGTAAAACAGTAGTGTCTAATATCTCAGTATGGGATACCCTCAAACTACTGCCAGATTCAGCCATACCAAAATCCTATCGAGCCAAGAGAAACGCCACCCCTGAGTGTGATAGCTTCATGCATCTCCACTTAGGCATTGATGCTGAAGGACTAGAAAAAGACCTAGCCTGCCACTACATTATCGTTAATGACTGGGAAAAGGGTGTTACCGCTCCCCAGAATATAGTAGTGCTATCGATTCCATCCCTTTTAGACCCATCCCTAGCACCACCAGGAAAACACGTGATTCACGTTTATACTCCAGGTAACGAACCCTATGAACTCTGGCAGGGGATGAGTCGTAGCAGTGAAGCCTATGCACAACAAAAGCAGATGCGTGCAGAAATCATGTGGAAAGGATTGGAGCGGATCATTCCAGACATTCGTTCCCGTTGTGAAGTCACTCTAGTCGGTACACCACTGACCCACGAACGCTTTCTGCGCCGCCACCGAGGTTCCTACGGTCCAGCAATTCGAGCAGGAGTTGGCATCTTTCCTGGTCCTGGCACACCCCTACCTGGACTAATGTGCTGTGGAGACTCAACCTTTCCCGGTATTGGTTTACCAGCAGTTGCCGCCAGCGGGATGATTACTGCCAATACCCTTGTACCGGTTTCAAAGCATTTGGAAATGCTGAAAACGATTGGGTTGTGACCTAGATTGGGCAACTATCGTCAGCCGTCAGCCGTCAGCCGTC
>NZ_JAAHHE010000927.1:0-1220 GCF_010692525.1 Moorena sp. SIO3B2 | reverse complement strand
GCGTAGTGGCGTGGCACAGCTAATTTGGTGCATTAGATTCTAGGTCTTCATCAAGTTCAAATACAGGATATAGGTGTTTAAGTTTGACTCGTGCATCTTCGGTAGTAAATCGCCAAACGACCTTGGCGCTCTCTACTGTTGCGCTCTTGTTGCCATGCATCAAGTTCATTCTTTAGTTCCTCAACCGTGGCAATCCGACGGTCAAGACATTGCTGAGACAGTACTGATAGCTCTGTTTCCGCGTTCATTTTGCCAACTACCATTGCGTGGCGTGTGAATCAACGACCGTCGCCGTGCCAAACTGTGGGCTTCAGAGGCGGGAAAAGTCTTGTAAAAAGAGGAGATGTTATGTATATTGAGGTTGTCGCACAGCAAGCGCACTTTGGGAGCATCAGGATAGTCAATATCGAGTAATTGCTTGACTTCCATAGCCCAGTCGGAGCTGGTGCGGTTGTCGCGACAACTGACACCCATGCCAACCTCGGCTGGGGTCAAAAAACCTAAATAGGGCTTGGACTCCTTCACGGGTGTAGTGATAGTCTTCTTTGGCATTTACTCCTGGCTGCATCGGAATCGGTTCGCTTAGCGTGACCATGTAACTCCTTGCTGGCTTCATCCATGCAGATTAAGGGGATTTCTGGATTTTCAGGACAGGTATAGTGGTCTAGAACTACTTCCATTTCGGCTACAAATCAAGGGCTATCTCGTTCTGGAATACAGAATCTCTGAGTTTTCCAGGGACGCAATTTGTTTTTTTTAGGGTTCGTCTCACTGTTTCCCTAGAAATTTCCGTGACGATTGTGCGTCGCTTGAGTTCTGTAGTTAAGAGTCTCAAACTCCAATTCCCTCTCCCTTGAGGTGGCTCACTGCAACAAAGGGCAATAATTTGAGCTTCTGTAACTCCTACCACAATCGGCTCTACTGGTGGTTTCCTTCTGAGTTTTCTCTCCTTAGCTGGCACTACTCCTTTTTCTAAGAATTTTTTTCGCACTCGACCCACTGTATTGCGATGGAGATTGAGTGCTAAGGCAATTTCGTTATCTGTCCATTTCCGCTTTGCTTCCCCTCCTTCGTCTGACATCAACAGTATTTGAGCATGAAGTATTTTTTTGGCTGGGGCGTATCCATTGTTGCTTATGACTTCCAGCCTTTTTCTCTGTTCTCGACTCAGAATCACCTTGTCTCGTTTTCCTCTTCCCATACTTTCCGCCTCAGTTATC
>NZ_JAAHHE010000926.1:0-1223 GCF_010692525.1 Moorena sp. SIO3B2 | reverse complement strand
CCGAAGGACCTCAGGCTCTTGCCTTTAACATTCAAGGGGGCACTATCTTGGGGGATTTACCTCCCTATGAAGCTTTTATTATTGGTGGTAGTAACTCCGTGCGGGGGTTTGCTGAGGGAGACCTAGCCTCAGGACGTAGTTACCTTCAGGCTACTGCAGAATATCGCTTCCCCATTTTCTCAGTCATAGGGGGCGCTCTATTTGTTGACGCTGGCACTGACCTTGGTTCTGCTGGTTCTGTTCCTGGTGAACCCGGTGAGCAGAGAGATTTACCCGGTACTGGTCTCGGTTACGGTCTTGGGGTTAGAGTGCAGTCACCACTTGGTCCGATTCGGGTAGACTTTGGTTTGAATACCGAAGGGGACAGTCGTCTTCACTTTGGTATTGGAGAGAAGTTTTAATTGTTAATTGTGAATTGTTAGTTGTGAATTATTAGTGGTTAATTGTCAATTGTTGATTGTAATTTGTGATTGGTTAATTTCAATTTTCAATTTTCAATTTTCCTGCATTTATTGATAGAAACTTTCCCAAAAAAAATGTCTTCAGTATATTACACCTTGGCTGGTATGTTTGAACGCTCTGGTGTCGGACTGCACAGCGGTATTTCAACCAACGTAAGGGTACTACCAGCAGCTGCGGGAGTTGGGCGATATTTTGTGCGGGTTGACTTACCAGGTAAACCCGTTATTCCAGCAAACATAGATGCAGTTTCAGCTACCACACTGTCTACGGAACTCTCCACATTAACCCAGTATGGAAAGGCTTCCGTTCGTACAGTGGAACACCTTTTAGCTGCACTGGCTGGTAGTGGTGTGGATAATGCTCAAATTGAGATTGATGGTCCAGAAGTACCTCTTTTAGATGGTTCGGCGAAGGTTTGGCTGGAAGCTCTCCAGGAGGTGGGATTAGTAGCAGCAGGGGTTCAAGGAATCGAGGATAAAGCACACGATAGTTTTACCCCCGGACAAGTTCGAGCTACCCTAACACCCCCTCACCTGCTAACTCCCTCAGTAACAACACCTATCCCTTTTGTATTAAACGAGCCAGTCTCGGTTTATCACGGAGATGCCTTTGTAACGGCTCTACCAGCACCCAAAACTCGATTTACCTATGGCATTGACTTTGCGTTACCAGCGATTGGTAAACAATGGTATAGTTGGACTCCAGAAAAGGACAATTTTGCTGATGCGATCGCACCAGCTCGTACCTTTGGCTTGGCTGAT
>NZ_JAAHHE010000925.1:0-1228 GCF_010692525.1 Moorena sp. SIO3B2 | reverse complement strand
CCAGAAAGATAAGTGGCAGGCTTGACTCCAATTGCTGAATGACCACTTCTCACTCGGACCACAATAGATTGAACCTTGACCGTTTTGTACCGGATTATCACGATTTATTACGGTTTAAGAGTATCCCAGTATTTTTTTAGTCAGCTGGCTAAGCCTAAAGTAGTGCGTAATATTCTGTTGCAAGCCTACTGTCGTCCAGAAGCCGTCACTGATGAACTGGTTGATCTAATCATGGCACCAGCAGCTGATCCCGGTGCAGCTGATGTTTTTATTGCCTTTACTAGCTATTCTCAAGGACCACTACCAGAAGACCTGATCCCAATTTTGCCTTGTCCTGCGATCATACTATGGGGCAGCAAAGACCCCTGGGAACCCATTGACTTGGGACGAGAATTAGCGAAATTCCCCACTGTAGAAAAGTTTATTCCTTTAGAAGGTTTGGGTCATTGTCCCCAAGATGAAGCACCAGAGATAGTCAACCCGATTTTGCTCAATTGGATTGGGGAAAATCCGGTTTAAGGTTAGCTGGTTGAAGGTTATTAAAGGGTTGAAAGTTAGCTGGTTGAAGGTTGAAGGTTAGCTGGTTGAAGGTTGAAGGTTAGCTAGTTGAAGGTTTAAGGTTTAGTAAGCATTCAGCTATCAGCTATCAGCTATCAGCTATCAGCTATCAGCTCTCAGCTCACAGCTATCAGCTATCAGCTCTCAGCTCTCAGCTATCAGCTATCAGCTCTCAGCTCTCAGCTTTTGAATAAAATAAGCTGACGGCTGACTGCTGACTGCTGACAGGTAGTAGGTTGGGCAAATACCAAGCCAATGACCATTTAATCTGGAATTCTGTCATTTGCCCACCCTACAATAACTATAGCTTTTGAATAAAATAAGCTGACGGCTGACCGCTGACGGCTGACCGCTGACGGCTGAATGCTTACAAGGTTTAATGTTGAAGGTTACCCAGTTGAAGGTTTAAGGTTTAATGTTGAAGGTTACCCAGTTGAAGGTTTAAGGTTTAATGTTGAAGGTTACCCAGTTGAAGGTTGAGTTAACAACAATCGCGATCGCAAATCCGCCAACACCCCCCCAACTAACCTAACATTCAACCTTCAACCCTTTAACAACCTTCAACCCTTTAACAACCTTCAACCTTCAACTATCCTTAACTGGTACCAGCTCTAATTGATAGCGATAGAGAGCCACAGGTTTTTCCAATGCTTTAAAGTAATCGGGGTCT
>NZ_JAAHHE010000924.1:0-1230 GCF_010692525.1 Moorena sp. SIO3B2 | reverse complement strand
ATCAGCCAAGCCAAAGGTACGAGCTGGTGCGATCGCATCAGCAAAATTGTCCTTTTCTGGAGTCCAACTATACCATTGTTTACCAATCGCTGGTAACGCAAAGTCAATGCCATAGGTAAATCGAGTTGTGGGTGCTGGTAGAGCCGTTACAAAGGCATCTCCGTGATAAACCGAGACTGGCTCGTTTAATACAAAAGGGATAGGTGTTGTTACTGAGGGAGTTAGGGGGTGAGGGGGTGTTAGGGTACCTCGAACTTGTCCGGGGGTAAAACTCTCATATGCTTTTCCCTCGATTCCTCGAACCCCTGCTGCTACTACTCCCACCTCCTGGATAGCTTCCAGCCACACCTTCGCCGAACCATCTAAAAGAGGCACTTCTGGACCATCAATCTCAATCTGAGCATTATCCACACCACTACCAGCCAGTGCAGCTAAAAGGTGTTCCACCGTACGAACGGTAGCGTTTCCATACTGGGCTGATGTCGAGAGTTCCGTAGATAGTGTGGTATCTGAAACTGCATCTATGTTTGCTGGAATAACCGGTTTACCTGGTAGGTCAACCCGCACAAAATATCGTCCTTCTCCAGCAGCAGCTGGTAGTACCCTTACTTTGGTTGAAATACCGCTGTGCAGTCCAACACCAGAGCGTTCAAACATACCAGCCAAGGTGTAATATACTGAAGACATTTTTTTTGGTAACGTTTATATCAATAAAGGCAGTAAAATTGAAAATTGAAAATTGAAATTAACCAATCACAAATCCCAATTAACAATTCACAATTAACCACTAACACTTCACAACTAACAACTAACAATTCACAATTAACAATTAAAACTTCTCTCCAATACCAAAGTGAAGACGACTGTCCCCTTCGGTATTTAAACCAAAGTCTACCCGAATCGGACCAAGTGGTGACTGCACTCTAACCCCAAGACCGTAACCGAGACCAGTACCGGGTAAATCTCTCTGCTCACCAGGTTCACCAGGAACAGCACCAGCAGAACCAAGGTCAGTGCCAGCGTCAACAAATAGAGCGCCCCCTATGACTGAGAAAATGGGGAAGCGATATTCTGCAGTAGCCTGAAGGTAGCTACGTCCTGATGCTAGGTCTCCCTCAGCAAACCCCCGCACGGAGTTACTACCACCAATAATAAAAGCTTCATAGGGAGGTAAATCCCCCAAGATAGTGCCCCCTTGAATGTTAAAGGCAAGAGCCTGAGGTCCTTCGG
>NZ_JAAHHE010000923.1:0-1232 GCF_010692525.1 Moorena sp. SIO3B2 | reverse complement strand
TAGCAATCTTTTTGTTTGTTTAGGATTTTTTTGGATGTAGTTCCAAGTGTAGCTCATGGTTTTTGAGGTTGATAAAAGTGATTAATTTTATCTTATTTTACCATAAGTTTGTTTTTTGGAGAGGTCTAATACCTTACCCCAAGATACTTCTCTGGCCGAACTAGTCAAAGTCAGTCGTCAGCAAATTGGTGTCAGAGGTCGAGGTAATCAGAATGCTGCTTCACCACCAAACCCTAACAATAGTAATCCACTACAACAACTCTACCAACTGCTGATTACTCCGATTGTTGACTTATTACCTGAAAGCGAATCAGACCGTGTTATTTTTATCCCCCATAAAGAACTATTTCTGGTTCCCTTTGCTGCTCTCCAAGATGATGATGGAAATTATCTAATCGAAAACCATACCATTCTCACTGCTCCTTCGATCCAATCCCTGTCATTTACCCGTAAACATTGGGATCGAGTCAAAGACAGCAACGGAACACCATTGATTGTCGGTAATCCCACCATGCCCACCATTAAAATCGGACGGGAACAAGAACAGTTAAAGTCTCTATCGGGTGCAGAAACAGAAGCCTTAAGAATTGCTGAATTGCTGAACACCACCGCTCTAATTGGACCGAAAGCAACAGAATCAACCATTGTGGAAAAAATGGCCAATGCTTCCGTTATCCATTTAGCCACCCATGGTTTAGTCGATGGTATTTATTATCGAGGAGCGATCGCCTTAGCTCCTGAGGAACCAGACCATGATGGCTTTCTCACCAGTCGTGAAATTCTGAGTCGTTACACGGAATCGGAAAAATCCTTATTGAAAGCAAAGTTAGTCGTCCTGAGTGCTTGTGATACTGGTAGGGGTGAGATTAAAGGGGAAGGGGTAGTTGGTTTATCCCGTTCTTTGATTGCCGCAGGTGTACCCAGTTTAGTGGTGTCCTTATGGCAAGTGCCTGATGATGATACGGCCAAGTTGATGAGGGAGTTTTATAATAATATTTACACCCACAAATTCGATAAAGCCAAAGCCATGCGAGAGGCGATGTTATCCATGCTCAATGACCCCGATGGTAATCCAGACCCGAAAGCTTGGGCGGCTTTTACTGTTATTGGTGAGGCTAGGTAGAGAGGGTGGGAAGTGTGGGGAGATGGGGAGATGGGGAGATGGGGAGATGGGGGAGGTGCGTAGGGTGCGTGATAAGACGGGCTTGCCATGGTTTTCCGGCTTTTGGCAT
>NZ_JAAHHE010000922.1:0-1235 GCF_010692525.1 Moorena sp. SIO3B2 | reverse complement strand
TAGACCAGGGTATCGGCTACATCTAGCCGTTGCCACACGGTATCGAGTGAGCCAAATCCATCAACGATCCATTGCTCCTGTTGCAAGAGGTGATCATGGGCGGCTTTAAACTCGGCATGGGGCACCTGATCACCGCCCGGTCTATATTGCATGAGATCGAGGGGTACCAGGGGTAATCCAGTTATTTCCGCTAAACGTTTGCTGAGGGTCGATTTGCCAGCGCCAGCATTTCCAAATACTGCAACTCTCTTCATAGTTAGGGAACAGGGAACAGGGAACAGGGAACAGGGAACAGATAAGAGGGAACAGGGAACAGGGAACAGGGAACAGATAAGAGGGAATAGCGATGCACTGCATTAAGAGGTGCGACCCGTGGCGAATTTAATTCTTAATGGTAAGAGCGCACCTAACAGGGAATCAACGTCAAAGAAAATTGTACCTCATGAGTTCTATAAACGCTATAACAATCAATTTCAGTACTGAAATAGTCAAATATTATTACTGTTCCCAATTCCCGATTCCCGATTCCCGATTCCCGATTCCCTTTAATTGTTGCTCCAATTCTATCACTTTTCCATTAATATCTAAGCTCCGGTAAAGTTCTAAACTTTCAGTAAAAAATTGGTAAGCCATGGCTTTAGCATTGGGTTGATTACCCTCAACACGACGCAAGTAAATTTCTCCTAAGAGCTGGCGAGCAGAGGCTTCTAGTTTCCGACGGTTGTAGTCTAAGAAGACTTGTAAAGATTCCATGGCTAACGCTTCCGCTCGGTCAAGGTTTTCTAAGACATTAACCTCTAGGTAAGCTCGGGACATATCTAGAATTTCTTCCGCCCTATCGACAATTTCTCCAAGTTCTGAAAGTAACCTTAAGCCCATGGTGTAGTTGGTTTCAAATTGCTCAATCTGTTCCGGTAAAGTAGCGTGGTTGGAGGGTAATCGGCGCAAGCGTTCTGAATAAAGTAAACCAAGAGCGGTATAGTTGTAGGCTAGGTTGGCTTTGTAGTCGTTGACTTTACTAATTTCGATGGCTTGACGAATATTTTGCTCCCCTTGGCTGAGTAAGTGGAGGGCTTGGGTTGTGTCTGGAGTATTTGTGGCTAGGAGCCGTTGGCTGTTACCGAAGAATTGGATCTAAAGTCCCGTCCTTATAGGGCGGCTTTTTTTGGAGTTTTATCCTATTCATTGTATAATAAATTAATAGCGGAAGGTCGATACGTGATGATTATTATAGA
>NZ_JAAHHE010000921.1:0-1239 GCF_010692525.1 Moorena sp. SIO3B2 | reverse complement strand
ATGCCACGATGCCAATGAATTGAGCAGTCAGAGTTTGGCGATAACTCTCGGATTAATTCAATAAAAATTCGGGATATACCACCAAATTTCTGGATGGCAAACATTTGATGGTCGTAGAGAATATCCATGGTGACTTTTAACTTCTTAACAGACTACCTTAGGGGAAGGCAAGAGGCAATAGGCATGCTAGCAATAGGCATGCTAGCAATAGGCATGCTAGCAATAGGGAAAGGCAAGAGTTGCGTAGGGTGTGTTAGGGACGGGCTCGCCTTTATTTTCAGCTCTAACGCCAGGGTTGGCACAGCCCGTCCCGTAACGCACCACCGGGTATATATACTAATCCTTCTGTTGATGCACCCGTAAATCAAGGACAGGTTTTATAATTTCCAAAGTTTTATTGTTGAATAGGTTCAAAAATTATATTGTAAGTATGATGCCCGTCGGGGTATCTCAGCCTTCCTGTTGCTATTTTAGCATTTTGACATTGCCCCTTACCCACTAATTTTGTGCCTGAAACATCATACCAATCTAAATCCCATGTATCGTTTTTATTATAGTTGATTTGAAATCTTACAGGGTTGGGAAACTTATGAGTATATTTACCACTTGTTACTGATATTTGTTCTAGGTTCTTGTTTCCAGGATATGGATGGTCAAGAAGATACACTATACCTGTTACCAATGTATCGTTATCTCTTTCTATTATCTCTAGATTTTCGACTTCTCCAAACTCTAGATGTTTAAGGTCTGT
This sequence comes from Moorena sp. SIO3B2, assembly GCF_010692525.1. Classification (NCBI taxonomy): domain Bacteria; kingdom Bacillati; phylum Cyanobacteriota; class Cyanophyceae; order Coleofasciculales; family Coleofasciculaceae; genus Moorena; species Moorena sp. SIO3B2. Next base: position 488 of record NZ_JAAHHE010000921.1, on the reverse strand, counting down.
CCGATTATATTTTGCTTCAATTCTTTGATTATTCTTGAATAACGATTTGCAATGCCCTTTTGGACAATTTTGGTTGATGATTGGAATCAAGCATCTAATTTCTGGTGTAACAATAGCGACGACAATACCAACAGCGGAAATAATCAACCCTATTGCAGTAGTTGTTTTTTCCCAATTCCATTGATTTAGCATAATTTTATTGAATGTACCTCATAATTATGGTATATAATATATTTCCAGTTTACTAATGATCATCTCCGAAATCAAATAAAAAAGATAGAGCACAGTAACCTTTTGGGGTGCATCTCCTAAAAGCTGTTTGACCCGGTGGTGCGTTACGGGGCGGGCTGTGCCAACCCTGGCGTTAGAGGCTGAAAATGAGAACCCCCCCTAACGCACCCTACTGGACTGACACAGCTAATTTGGTGCATTAGAATCTGCCATCTCTTCCTCTTCAAACACTGGATAAAGATGTTTAAGAGATCGGG
>NZ_JAAHHE010000920.1:0-1245 GCF_010692525.1 Moorena sp. SIO3B2 | reverse complement strand
GGGAACTCTATACAGGTCATGCTTTAATTGACTTATCTCGGAACAAAACCATAGTGCGCTGTGGTGTAACGCGAGTTTATTTTGCCAATGTAAGCGATCGCGCTATAGAAGCCTATGTTGCTACTGGCGAACCCCTTAAATGTGCTGGTGCCTTTGCTTTGGAAGGTAGAGGGGGGCTCTTCGTTGACAAAATCGAAGGCTGTCATAGTAATGTTATTGGTCTGAGCTTACCCCTGCTCCATCGAATGTTAGAGGAACTAGGATATGAAGTTACTGATTTTTGGCAATAGGTATAGTAATTGGTGATTAGTCATTGTCTTGATGCAAAGCGCGAGTGGTTTGAAGTTACCGTAAGAGAGTGGAGCCTTATTAAAAAATATTTAACCCTTTTCTGCATAACCTGCCGACATTAAAGGCGACCCTCTCTAAGGTTTCGTCTCCGGGGAAACCACGGCAAAGCGCGAGTGGTTTGAAGTTACCGTAAGACAGGCTCGCCTTAATCAATAAGTTTTAACCCTTTTTTGCATAACCTACCAACCATAAAGGCGAGCCTGTCTAAGGTTTCGTCTCCGGGGGAACCCCCAAGACCGCGCTGCCTCCCCAAGACCGCGCTGCATCGCTTGTAATTACCAGCAGACTGTGAGCTGACTACTAATAACTAAGAACTAAGGACTAGGGCAACAAAAAAATCTATGACCACTAAAGACGACTTTAAACAACAAATCAAGGCAGGTAACATTAGGGATGCCCTGACCCTATCCCTAGGTGAAGCAGTGGAGTTAGAAATTACGACTTGGGTCTCCTCATCTAGCCCAGCTCCTCATTCCTCAGCTGAGTTAGACCAACCAAGCTCTGATTGCCAAATGCGTAGTCGCATGAATATTGTTGATGGTGAAATCAACAACCAAGTTGGTTCAGAGTTTATGGGCAATGGGCCTTACACTGAACTGAAGCAATTTCACCTACAGCAGGTACAACAAGGACGCCAGACTATTCAGCAAAATTTGGAAAATTTGCAACAACTGTTTACTGTTCTGAGTACTACCATGGGTCGGCTACCCCAAGGGTCTGACCTAGGTACTGATAGTAGCTCTAGTCTATCTGCCAAAAAAGGGAATAGGGAATAGGGAATAGGGAATAGGGAATAGGAAAAAAATCCTGTGTACCTCATTGCTATCAGAACCGCTATAACGATTACGCTGCTTTATTAACGCACCCTACAGATAGCGACAGATAGCATATAGA
>NZ_JAAHHE010000092.1:0-23765 GCF_010692525.1 Moorena sp. SIO3B2 | reverse complement strand
AATGGGATCATCTACATCATTGTTATTTTCTGGTAGCTGTTGAGTGTTTTGCTGTAATTGTTTAAGTTTAACAATTTCATGATGTAACGCTAATACAACTAATTCCTCAAGATTAGTTACTAGTCCTGTCTGAATTAGCTCTTCTGTAGTTTTCAGCAAATCTTTGGGTAAATTTAAGGTAATTTGATTGACGTTTTCCATGGATAGTATTGTTTTGATGAGATGAGAGGCTTACTTATTATTGAGCTTAGCTATAGTCTAGCTGAGTTAGCAAAATGAAACTTACCATTGATTAAGCTAACATTAGCTTAGCGCAATTCTTCCCCATGGCACAGGCATCAACTGCATCCTAACACTGGTTAACTTCACATCCAGTAAAGCTAATCATAATTCCTCTATCCTTGATTAACTCTTATCTCTTCTCTCTTGCCTTTTGCCTATTGCCTATTGCCTCTTATCTACTTCCACCATCGACTAACATCATCAACCGCTGCCACCGTTTCTCTTAGGGCTTCAATACCCCCAAACTTGATGATTAAAGGAGCTAATTTAGGAAGAGCTTTAAGAAAATTGGGACGGGTTAGACTAGCTAAACCATCAATAATTTTTTGCCAAAGAGGAAAATCAACTGAGGAAGGAGTTAATCTATTAATTAAGCTCTGTAAGACTTTTGCTCTGTCTTTTTCAGACCCAATCGCTCTGGCGCAATCTAAGGCTTGGTTTAACAACATATCGGGTAAGTGGGGGGCTAAGGCTCGTAAGGCTTTGGCTCGGTATTCTTGATCGGAAATCCCTCTGGCGCAATCTAAGGCTTGGTTTAATAACACATCGGGTAAGTGGGGGGCTAAGGCTTTTAAGGCATTAGCTCGGTAGTATTCATGGGAAATCCCTCTGGCGCAATCTAAGGCTTGGTCTAATAACACATCGGGTAAGTTGGGGGCTAAGGCTCGTAAGGCTTTGGCTCGGTATTCTTCATTCGGAATCCCTGTGGCGCAATCTAAGGCTTCTGGTAACACATCCGGTAAGTGGGGGGCTAAGGCGACTAAGGCATCGGCTCGGTAGTATTCATACTTAATCTCTCTGGCGCAATCTAAGGCTTCTGGTAACACATCCGGTAAGTGGGGGACTAAGCTGATTAAGGCTTGTGCTCGGTCTTTTTCATCGGAAATCCCTCTGGCGCAATCTAAGGCTTGGTGTAACACATCCGGTAAGTGGGGGACTAAGGCGACTAAGGCATTAGCTCGGTATTTTTCATCGGAAATCCCTCTGGCAAAATCTAAGGCTTGCTGTAACAATACTTGAGGTAAGTGGGGAGCTAAGCCGATTAAGGCTCTGGCTCGGAAGTATTCAGACCCAAGGACTTTGGCACAATCTAAGGCTTCTGGTAACACATCCGGTAAGTGGGGAGCTAAGCCGATTAAGGCATCGGCTCGGTCTAATTCATGCTCAAGGGCTCTGGCGCAATCTAAGGCTTCTGGTAACACATCCGGTAAGTGGGGAGCTAAGCCGATTAAGGCATCGGCTCGGTCTGATTCATGCTCAAGGGCTCTGGCGCAATCTAAGGCTTTGGGTAACAACGTTTCGGGTAAGTGGGGGACTAAGCCGATTAAGGCTTTGGCCTGAATGCTTCCAAGCCAAAGGGCTCTGGTACAATCTAAGGCTTCCGGTAACACATCGGGTAAGTGGGGGGCTAAGCTGATTAAGGCATCGGCTCGGTCTTTTTCATCCGAAATCCCTCTGGCGCAATCCAAGGCTTGGTGTAACAATTCGGGTAAGTGGGGGGCTAAGCTGATTAAGGCATCGGCTCGGTCTTTTTCATCCGAAATCCCTATGGCGAAGTCTAAGGCTTGGTGTAACAACACTTGAGGTAAGTGGAGCGCTAAGGCTCCTAAGGCATTGCGTTGGTGGAATCCATTTCCAATCCCTCTGGCGCAATCTAAGGCTTGGTCTAATAACACATCGGGTAAGTGGGGGGCTAAGCGGATTAAGGCTGCGGCTTGGTTGGATTTATTTCTAAGGGCTCTGGCGCAATCTAAGGCTTCTGGTAACACTTGGGGTAAGTGGGGGGCTAAGGCTCCTAAGGCATCGGCTCGGTCTTCTTCATCCCCAATCCCTCTGGCGCAATCTAAGGCTTCTGGTAATAATTCGGGTAAGTGGGGGGCTAAGCGGATTAAGGCTCGGACTCGCTTCAATTCATACTTAATCTCTCTGGCGCAATCTAAGGCTTCCGGTAACACATCGGGTAAGTGAGGGGCTAAACCGATTAAGGCATTAGCTCGTTCGTATTCATACTTAATCTCTCTGGCGCAATCTAAGGCTTCCGGTAACACATCGGGTAAGTGGGGGGCTAAACCGATTAAGGCATTAGCTCGGTAAAGTTCATCCCCAATATCTCGGGCACAGTCTAAGGCTTGGTGTAACAACACATCGGGTAAGTGGGGGGCTAAAGCTTGTAAGGCCCCGGCTCGCTCGGGTTCATACCCAATCCCTCTGGCGCAATCTAAGGCTTCCGGTAACACATCGGGGAAGTGGGGAGCTAAGGCGACTAAGACTGTTACTCGGTGGAATCCATTTCCAATCCCTCTGGCGCAATCTAAGGCTTCGGGTAACAACACTTCTGCCAAGTCAGGTGCTAAGTAGATTAAGGAATGGGCTCGCTCTCTTTCATCCGAAATTTCTCTGACGCAATCTAAGGCTTCTGGTAACACATCGGGTAAGTGTGGGGCTAAAGCGATTAAGGCTAATCCTGGCAAGAATTGAAAATGAAGAGCTCTGGCCCAATCTAACGCTTGGTTTAACAACACTTGAGGTAAGTGGGGGACTAAGACGACTAAGGCTAAAACTCGGTAGTATTCATCCCAAATCCCTCTGGCGCAATCTAAGGCTTCCGGTAATAAAGAAGGCGGAAGATACTCACTAATTGCTTCCAAACCCTCTACTTGAAGTTCATAATCTTTGCTCTGTCGCACATAAGCTAGTGCCTGGGCTGGCGTCCAGATTTTGTTCTTAAGTAATACTGCCATTAACTTTGGACCAATATTTCCAGCCAAGCTGTTGAAGGATGTCGTAATCAGAGCATACCGACACTGTAGACTAATCGATTCTGTAGGATTTTCTTTAAAATTAGCTGCTGCTATTGCCCAAGCTTTCGATACATCCTTGATAAAATTAGCAGTTTTTCCCTGTCTATCACACTGCCAATACCAACCGTTATCTCCTGCTGGAGTTTCTTCTTTCAGCAGTTGATGAATTTGATCGATTTTTTGGGCTTTCTCTAGGTGCCAGGTTAAGTGGTTATAGATATAACCATCATCGGGTAAGGTATGCCATAATCCCTTTTCGGTCTTAGTTTGATAACGTTCTAATAATTGCTGATGAGCTTCTGTAATTGATAATGTTAGCTCTGGTTGCAGCAGATTACGGGCTAAATCATGTAACAAGTCATGGAGGCGATAGTTAGTTTCTTGGGTACTAGAGACACCAGGTAGTAATAACGCTTTTTGTCGTAAGTATCGTAAAGTCTTTTTGGCTTTAAATGAATTACAGTTCCATAACGTTGTCGCCATGGTTTCAGTAATGGTAACATCCTCCGGCAGTACCCCTAACCAAGCAAATTTTTTCAATCTCTCGGGGGATAATCGCTTTAAACTGAGATTAAACGAAGCCACTAGACTGTAGTTTTTGCGCTTAGCGTCACTTGGTTCTTCTTCTGCTGACCATCGATCTAAAGCTTCTAAATCAGCAATTTCAGCTTGTAACTCATCCAGTAACTCTTCCCAAGAGAATCCATCCCCAATTTGGGCAGCAGCTAATTCTAATCCTAGGGGTAAGTAGCCGACGGTTTTAGCTAAGGTTTTAGCATATTCCAGTTCTTGATTAGTTAGCTTATTGTTGAAACAACCCGTTAATAACTCCAAGGATTGATTTAGAGTCATCACGTCCAAATTATAGGGAATCGCACCCTTAACCGGAGCTTCTCTGGTAGTGACTAAAACCCGACAGCCACCCCCTGCTACTCGAAAGGGTTCAACATGGTCAGGATGCCAAACATCATCCACCACTAGCAAGGCTTTTTGATCAGATAATAACGTTCTTAATTGTAAAGAAGCGCTATCAATATTAATCGGTTTGAAATCATAATCTCCTAATGCCTGTATCCACGTACTTAGAAACGATAAAATATCAGGTTGCTGACCTAAGGTTGCCCAAAAAATCCCATCGGGAAAATCGGATTGAATGTCTGGATCATGGGCTAAGGCTGCAGCTAAGGTGGATTTCCCAATTCCTCCTAAGCCATAGATCGCACTAACCACTAAAGTGCCAACTCTAGCGGTTTCTTGGGATAAAAGAATTTGTTTTAGTCGTTGGCTTACTTCCGGGCGTTCGACATAATACCGAGGTAGTGGGGGTGCTTGATTTGGTCGAGTTTGGTTAACCTTCCTCCAAGGCGACTTCACTCAAGTATTATTATAATTAATAGTTTGGTCGCCTTTAATAATATTTTGGCTTCCTCCAATATTAGTATTATCTTTATTAATACTCTTCCCTTGGACGAAGTTACCCTGGTTATCTACTTTCTCAATGTTGTAATTGTCACGCTTAGCTTGGTGGAATTCCAAAGCTTTGGTAATCTTTTCAATAATTTCCTCTAAGTTAGGCAAAGTTTCAGCATCAACCGTAGTCACCAAACGCTCCATACTTTGGGCAACTTCCGGATTTTGCTTTGCTGCTGCTTCTACTTCCAATACCACCTTGGCATAATCAAGTGCTTGCTCTGGAGCTTGCTCGATCGCCATTACTGTATCTGGAGACTGGTTTCTCAGGGATTCCACAAACTGGCTAGTCTGGTCCCAGACAACTTGCCCGACATTTTCCCCAGTTTTTTCTAGGGCTTTCGTGGCGAGCACAGTAGAAATAGCGACAACGGCAGCAGCTAATGGTTCCATTTTTGAAGGAGATTATTCAGAGTCTTGGTTTATTATAGTATTTTTAAATTGGGTGAGTTAGTTAGTAGTTAGTAGGGTGGGCAGTGCCTACTAATGCTATCGCCAGATGCTCTTATCTATCTTTGGCACTGCCCACCCTACATCAATATTCTATTGTGATTAATTCTTTGGTGGGCAGTGCCTACTAATGCGATCGCCAGCTGCTGTTATCTATCTTTGGCACTGCCCACCCTACATCAATATTCTATTGTGATTAATTCTTTGGTGGGCAGTGCTTACTAATGCTATCGCCAGCTGCTGTTATCTATCTTTGGCACTGCCCACCCTACATCAATATTCTATTGTGATTAATTCTTTGGTGGGCAGTGCCTAGTCATCCTATCTCTAGCTGCTGTTATCTATCTTTGGCACTGCCCACCCTACATCAATATTCTCTATTGTGATTAATTCGCGCGGTGGGCAGTGCCTACTAATGCGATCGCCAGCTGCTGTTATCTATCTTTGGCACTGCCCACCCTACATTAATATTCTTGATGCTCTATCAGTTAAACAGATTTTTTGATATTTCCTATTCCCTGTTCCCTGCTCGATCAAAATAGAATACCATAAAAAAAACCTGTACAAATTAAACATAATTTAGTACATCAATGGCTATCAATACTATTTGTAAATAAATGTAAAAGATTTTAATTAAGCCTTGCATTTTTTCGAGGAGTTATGTATAGTATAGAAGGTGACGACTGAAACTAATAGCCGCGCTGGCAATACCTGTTAACCACGACCAGCGCGGCTTTCCTCCCTCCTAAATAGGAGTTACTTCCATCATGCAAAAAAAAATCACGATCATCAATCCTGGTTATCGACTCTTGGGTGCATCTCATTTTTGCGGTTTGACCCGGTAGGTGCCATGGGCATCTTGGTGCCATGGGCATCTTGGTGGAACAGGCATCTTACTGGCATGGGTATCTTGCTGGCATGGGCATCTTGGTGGAACGGGCATCTTGGTGCCATGGGCATCTTGGTGGAACGGGCATCTTGCCCGTTTCCTGCCGCAACTGTAAGCATTCAGCTAATCCGCTACTTGAGGTGCTACTTGAGGTGCCAAAGGCCAACGGCTGACAGCTGACGGCTGACAGCTGACTGCTGAATAATTACATTTTATGAGAGTAAAAAAACAGGAATATATTTCGACGAATAAAAAAAGAAAAAGGGTAATGCTAGCATACAATAGTGAAAATATCGTCTACTCTAAGAGTAAGATAGTGCTTAACTGTTCCTGGAAAAACACTATCAAGTGCCCGGGGAGTTAATAGTTATAGTTACTCATAGAATCAAGGGAACTAGTGTAAGGATAAGCCAAGTCAATGGTCACTCATGACTTAGGCTGATTTAAGATTAGGGTGTTATCTACGCCAACATTTTATCTACGCCAAAAGAGTTTTCACTAGTAGCCCAAGGCCAAAAAAAATTAATTAATTCAGTTGTCTACTAGGTTATTTGTACTAATTCATAATGATCACAGATAACCGAGATTGTAGGTATCCATCGACAGGATTTGGAATCAATTATTTGACCATGATTCCCATACCACTGTCGATTACCACGTAAGCTGACAGCTGAATGCTTACAAGTATTGATTTTTATTCTAAGCACTAAACCTTTGATTACTAATGTCTAAACAAAAGCGCAAAAGGTTAAGGTGCATCAGCGCTTGGAGGCTGCAAAGCTGGAAAGTTTGCTTGCCCTTAATCCCAATAATTATTCTGTTGTGTGCCGAGGTAGCAGTAGCCCAGAATCCACCTTTTAAGACTACCCTTGAATCGCTCCAAATCACCGTGAATACTATCTGGGTGATATTCACTGGTTGTTTAGTATTCTTCATGAACGCGGGCTTTGGGATGTTGGAGGTTGGTCTTTGCCGCCAAAAGAATGCCGCCAACATTTTGACTAAAAACCTGATTGTGTTTGCCCTGTCTACAGCCGCTTACTGGGCAGTTGGCTTTGCTTTCATGTTTGGTGATGGCAACCCTGTTTTAGGTTTCAATGGCTTTTTCCTTTCGGGATCAGATAATAGTCCAGCCATAGGAGAAGCCTACAACGGTGTCTTCTATTCACTAAAAGATATTGGTATACCCCTCAACGCCAAATTCTTTTTTCAACTGGTTTTTGCTGGAACTGCTGCCACTATTGTCTCTGGAGCAGTGGCCGAGCGCATCAAATTTTCTGCCTTTTGTCTGTTCAGCCTTCTACTTGTCGGCATCATTTACCCAATCACGGGTCACTGGATTTGGGGAGGAGGCTGGCTAGGAGGAGGCTGGCTACAAGGGCTGAAATTTTGGGACTTTGCTGGTTCAACGGTAGTTCACTCCGTAGGCGGTTGCTGTGCCTTAGTAGGTGCTTACCTTCTCGGACCACGCAAGGGCAAATATATAGATGGCGTTTCCTATGGGCTGCCCGGACACAATCTCAGCCTGGCGATTCTAGGTTGCTTGATTTTATGGCTGGGCTGGTTTGGTTTTAACCCCGGCTCAACGATTTTTAATCCCGGAACGACGAATTTAGATCCCAACGCAATTAGCCATATTGTCCTCACCACTAATACAGCAGCTTGTGCAGGGGGTATTGCCGCAGCTCTAACTACCTGGCTTGACCCAAGGGATCCTGACAGTAAGCCTGACCCCACTATGATTATTAACGGAGTACTGTCGGGTTTGGTAGCCATTACCGCATCCTGTCGATTCGTTACCATTGGTAGCGCTATCACCATAGGTCTGCTGGCAGGAATAATAGTGGTCTTTTCAGTAGACTTCTGGGACAGGATGAAAATTGATGATCCAGTAGGTGCTATTTCTGTCCATCTTGTCGGTGGAGTCTGGGGAACACTGGCTTTAGGTCTTTTCAGTGAAGGACCTGGTGATTTGTATAGTATTGGTAACGGTCCAGTAGCCGGACTATTCTGTGGTGGCGGGATAGATAGTATCCGGCAGCTTTTTATTCAACTACTCGGCATTGTTGCTGTAGATGTGTCAACGGTTTTCCTGAGCTGGCTAGCTTGGTTATTAGTTAAACGTATACTTTCCTCAAGTCTAAGGGTTACAGAAAAAGCAGAAATTGAAGGTCTAGATTTCCACGAACACCGTATGAATGCCTACAGTGGCTTTTTGTTTAAGGGAGATCTCAAGCAATCACCGCTGAGGGATCAGCAAAGACAAAATTAACACACTGTTCTGTAGATACAAGCAAACCCATTAAATTCTAGGATTCAGCCGGTTATGAAGGTAATCAATAACAGTATTTTCCAGCAAATAAGTTTAATTTGATACAGACAAACTAAGCCAAAGGATTATGATCATAAATGAAATTAGTTTAGGAATAGTGTGATCATAGTTTTATTGGATACCGATCAAGACTATCAATATAGCAATCCGTGTAGCAATTGATATAATTTTGATGCCATATTCCCTACTCCCTGTTCCCTGTTCCCTGTTCCCTGTTCCCTGTTCCCTTTGCTAGAGTAGTTTAATCAAAATTAATCCCATGAACATAATCAATATGTCAAAAAACACACAAGATTACGATAGCATTGTTAGGGATTTAGTAGCTGATAATGATGACATTTTAGGTGCAGTTATCCTCTATAAACAGTTGCCAATTACTCAGTTAATAGGTAAATTAAATAAAACTGAAATTCTAAAAATAGCCGATAAAATAATCGAGTTTCACCAATCGATTAACCGCTTACCTAGTCTGGTAAACAACGAAAAAATATTCATGGAATCTAGAGATACTTTGCTGATTGTTGTTTTTTACCCTAATCAGTGTTTGTTGCTAGTTAAAGCTAAGCAAACTGATATCGTTGGCAGGATTCTACATGCTATTGAAGAAACATCACAAAAGATTCAGTCTTTACTTGACCCTAGAGGAGCTTATCGAAATAGTTATCAGTTATTGTCTCAGGCAAAGGATAATGAAATAAAATACAGGAAGAAACCCCTAAGTCCTGAATTTTAGGACGTTCCCAAATGTCAATACAACTGGGGCACAAAGAATTGCTCATACAGAGGTGGGCGCACATAGTTATTGGGAGCCTTCTTGCGTGGGGGTAATTCTAGAGGTTCCGGTGTCATATCAATGTAGGGAATCTTGCTGAGAATATGACTGATGCAATTAAGACGAGCCCGCTTTTTGTCATCAGCTTCCACCGTGAACCAGGGGGCTTCGGGAATATTGGTGTGAGCCAACATGTTGTCTTTTGCTTGGGAATATTCCACCCAGCGATCGCGAGATTCTAGATCCATCGGGCTGAGCTTCCAGCGACGAGCGGGATCGGTGGTGCGAGATTGGAAGCGTCGCTCTTGTTCTTCATCGCTAACTGAAAACCAATACTTCAGCAAAATTATGCCGGATCTGACCAACATCCGCTCAAATTCTGGGCAGGTTTGCATGAATTCCTGATACTGTGCATCGGTACAAAAACCCATCACATGCTCCACCCCAGCGCGATTGTACCAACTGCGGTCAAAACAGACAATTTCACCGGCTGCGGGCAGATGAGCGACATAGCGCTGGAAATACCATTGGGTCTTTTCCCGATCACTCGGTGTACCCAATGCCACAATTCGGCAGCCACGTGGATTTAGGGGTTCGGTAATCCGTTTAATAGTGCCCCCCTTACCAGCTGCATCACGTCCTTCAAACACAATCACAATGCGGGTACCAGTATGCTTAGTCCAGTATTGCATTTTCACCAGTTCCAATTGTAGACGGGCAAGCTCCTTTTCATAAATTTTCCTGGGAAGTTTAGAGCTGCCTTCTGCCTCAGAAATGTGGTAGAACACTTTTCGTTCTGAATTTGGGAGATTGGCCTTCTTTTGTTTCTTAAGTTTTTTCTTATTTAATTTTTTCTTATTTAATTTTTTCTTATCTTTCTTTTTACTATCTGCTGCTAGTAGATGCTTCTTTTTGCTCGCCCGTTGGGACTGATCCCCATTCATAGATTTATTTTTCATTGCTATACAACCCTGTATTTGTATTGAGCTTGATGTAGGGTGGGCAGTGGATCAGGCAGATTAACCAAGCTGGTCATCAGGTGGCTAGGCACTGCCCACCCTAGGATTAATATGCTGGATAAACTTAGTGCGATCGCAACTCTAGTTGATGTAGATGTAGGGTGGGCAGTGGATTAGGCAGATTCACTAAGCTGGCCATCAGGTGGCTAGGCACTGCCCACCCTAGGATTAATATGCTGGATAAACTTAGTGCGATCGCAACTCTAGTTGATGTAGATGTAAGGTGGGCAGTGGATTAGGCAGATTCACCAAGTTGCCCATCAGGTGGCTAGGCACTGCCCACCTTACTGAGATGTAGTTGGTAAGATGTAGGGTGGGCAGTGGATCAGGCAGATTCACGAAGCTGCCCATAGGGTTGGTAGGCACTGCCCACCCTACGATTAATCACTTTTTTACAAATATAAGATACACCCAATTAGTGCGATCGCAACTCTAGATCGCCTTGGCAAAGTTCGCTGGATCTTGGTCACGTCGGTGACGGATGGGAATAGCAGAACCTTGACCATTTCCTACTAAAGAGGCAGTTTTTTCCAGAGACTCTCTGAGCCTCTTAGCAGCATAGATAGACATATCCCGAGGAACACTAATTCTATCGCGCAAATATCGCAGAGCAGGATCTGAACCCAAGGGTGGCATACAGGTTTCCCCGGTAATCATGTGTGTCAAGGCACAACGCAGGGCTGGATCAAACAAGGTCTCGTCGGCGGGGTTAACTCGAATGATATTGGTGCGGTGTTTAAGCACTCGTTGGAGAGCTTCAGTACGGGAAGTTTCCGGTTCTGGGTAAGTTACATCCGGTAGCCCTTCCCAAGGACCATTGTCCACCCGTGCCTGATTGATTAACGTCTGGGGTTTATCGTTTGGCCAGCAGCCCCCCATCTGGGGAGGCAAATCATGGACATGGGTGTGGAAGTCGCTCTGGGTGCCACGATAGGTAGGTCGGGTTTCCATGGCCTCAAACCAAGCTGCCAATCGAGGATTTTCTTCCCTCAAAGAATAGCCTTTGTAGTAATAAAGACTGGCATTCATGCGTTCGACATAAGGCATGAAAATCACATCAACAGTACCGAACTGATCCAAACAGTAAGGACCCGGAGTGGAGCTTAGGGCATTTTCCACCATCTCCACCACTTTAACAAATTGGTCTTGGTGATTTTGTTCTTCTTTAGATGAACGTGTAGGATAGCACAACCAAGTACACCAAGCTCTAAACAGAAGTCTCTCCAACTGCCGTAGGTTGATGACAGCGGGGTCTTTCATGCTTTGTTCTAAGGGTTTAAAAACCCGTTCTAATCCGATTAAAATGTCATCACTTTCGGTAATCAAGTTACCATCTAGCTCTAGAGCTGGTAGCATCCCCGATGGCACTTTCTGCTTGTACCAACTTTCTTTCTTACCATAACAAAACATGGTAACTTTTTTGATACGATAAGGAATCTGTTTTTCTTCCAACCATAGCCAAGTTTTCTGGCAGTAAGGGCACCAAGCGTGGTTATCGCGGTATAGGGTAACCCGAATATCAGATTCAGTAAAACCAAATAGGCGCAAACAGGATTGAGCGTTAGTAGCTCCATTAACAGTATCTATTTGAAAATCCGTCAGAGCTTCTAGTTCTTGCCAGGTTAGGGGGGCGATACTCATGGGGGTGGGTTTAATTAGAGTTTGTTACAAAAGATACTATCGCATATTTTGCTTAAGCTATCAGCTATTAGCTATCAGCTATCAGATATCAGCTATCAGCTATTAGCTATCAGCTATTAGCTATCAGCTATTAGCTATCAGCTATTGAATAAAATAAGCTGACGGCTGACGGCTGACGGCTGACGGCTAACGGCTGACGCCTGATAGCTGACAGCTGAATGCTTAGAATCAAGACAGTGATAAACCTGAGCTTGGTAACCATCCACGGATATTAAATTATTAACAGAATTCTCAGCAGAACAATTAGGTAACTCTTCAACTGTTGCGTTAAAATTCACCAACCATACATCTAGGGTACTTGACAAATTAGCAACAGTCTTTTTAAGAGTGATAGCAGCCGGACAATTGGTCTGCTGGCACTGAATTTGGTCTTGATGTGCCAATAGAAATTTGGGATTTACTGAAGATAGTTTTTGATCAGCCTTCTGTTGGAATTCCCAAGCCAGTCCCATCATTTCACCAGTCTGTACCAAGGTGTTGTGAGTAGTAGCAATTAGTATCGGTACTGATGACTTTTGTTCGATTATCGGTACCAATAAATCTGGACGATAGTATTTTTGATAGCCTAGATTGCTGACTACGGTAATACTACTCAAAAACCCCATTAACAAAACTAGCGCTATAGTTTTCGGTTTCCCATGGCTACTATTGTCAGTGGGATTTGGTGTTGAAGGGTGACGCTTACTCACGGCTAGGGCGGTTGCTACTAATACAATCACAGCAGGGAAGTAAACGAAACTATACCGAGCACCACGGGTGAGGTCGGTACCAAGGCAGTAAGTAATACCAAAAAATAATGCGATCGCACTAATCAAGAAACTCCCTAAAACCGTTGTGACCAAAGCAGTCTGAGGGTGATTTAGTTGTATTTTTAGATAGCGATAGAGAATCGGAAGCAACCAGATTAGAAACAGCAACATCACCAAACCCGAAGCAATGACCACTATCAGGGAAGATGACTCTACGGGCAATAGCGATAACATGGTGATCCAAGCAGCGATAGCTTGAAAAATTGGCTTGCACCAAGCCCAACTCCCTTCACTGCTACTGATAATCCATTCAGTCATCTGAGCATCGTAACTCGATAGCCACACTGGTAACCAAACTAATCCTCCCATGGCACTACCTGCCGCAACTGCACCAATGCGCCGGATGGGAGAGGGTCGAGAAGGAGAAATTTTGGCTAATCCCCAAAGTCCTAATAAAACCATGGCCTCAGCACAGAGGGTCAGGATAAAAAAATAGTGGGTTGCTATACCTAAACAATTAACCACTACCCAAGACAGGGATATCCAAATCGGTAGAACAGTATGGCGTTGAAGATGTTGTACAGCAATAACTAAGCAGCACAGGGATGCCATTACCCACAAAATAGCTAAGGTGTAATGACGGGCTTCCTGGGCTAGAAAGACACCGTAGGGAGACACAGCCATAATTGCTGCTGCTAGTTGAGCGACTAACCGGGAACGAAACCCTACCCAGCTCAGTCCATAGATTACGGGAATTGATACTATACCGAACAGGGCGGGAAGCGATCGCATTCCCCAAATTACTAAGTCGCTATCCTGTAAGGATGTTCCATCAAACGCCTGTACACCGAAGGAGAATAGCCTCATCCACCAGTTCGCGAGGACAAAGTATAGAGGAGGGTGGTGATCCTCAGTGAATAAATGATGAATAACTGCTGATGCTCCCGATTCTGGATTAAATGCCAGTGGTTGTAACAGGGTAGAGAGGGAAATGGCTTGGTCTAGGGGTAAGGTTTGATAACTATTGCCCAAGCTGAACACGATTGTGGCAAATTCATCAGTCCAGGGAGACTTCAGGGTTAGGTTAGTGAAGCGTAAAACACTGCCAATAGCAATCCAAAACAATAGCAACAGGGGGTGGAACCAGAGACTTCTCAGGAAAATTTTCAACAATAGTAACCTCAATCAGCAAAGGAGCACACTTGCCAATGGAATGGAAATAGATGACAGACAAAATATATGGAAACAGGGGGTTTTAGCCCCTAAGTTATTTTCACCTTCCGGCTACACCATGGAGGTGTTCAACTGCGATCACTGCGATCATTGTAGATTTACTGAATGTAGGTTTACTGAATATGCCTGTGATTACCACTAGTATTGATACTATTCTCAACCGTGCCTTAGGGGGTGTTGATATATCACCCGATCAAGGGGTTGTGCTTTTGAAGCAAACTGAACCTCAGGCCGTAGCGTCAATTCAAGAAACTGCGGATCGGTTGCGCTATAAACAAGTTGGGGATACGGTTACCTATGTTATCAACCGTAATATCAACTTTACCAATATCTGTACCCAGCACTGTAGTTTCTGTGCTTTTCGGCGGGATGCCTCTGAAGAGGGTGCTTATTGGCTCGATTGGCAGCAAATTCATGAAAAGGCAGCGGATGCGGTGCGGCGGGATGCTACAGAAATTTGCATGCAGGGCGGACTCAACCCCAAGGCAAAGATGAATGGGTCAACCTTGCCCTATTACCTAGGGTTGGTAAAAACCATTAAGCAAGACTTTCCTCAGCTGCATCTCCATGCTTTCTCTCCCCAGGAAGTGCAATTTATTGCTGAGCAAGATGGACTTAGCTATGCCGAGGTAATTGCTCAACTACAAGAGGCTGGTCTTGGTTCAATGCCAGGAACAGCAGCAGAGATTTTAGATGATGATGTCCGACGTATTCTCTGTCCAGAAAAGACCAATACCGCCACTTGGCTAGAGATTGTGTCAACAGCTCATCAATTGGGAATGCCCACAACCAGTACTATGCTCTCGGGTCATATTGAGACACCCCAACAACAAGTGGCACACTTGGAAAAATTGCGATCGCTTCAACAAAAAGCCTGTAACCAGGGATACCCTGGCTTAATCACTGAATTTATCTTACTGCCCTTTGTCGGACAGGAAGCCCCCAAACCATTACGCCATCGGGTTGGACGGGATCAACCGGTATTGAAAGATGCTCTGTTACTCACAGCTGTAGCTCGGATTTTCCTAGGGAACTGGATTAAAAATCACCAACCCAGTTGGGTAAAACTCGGTCTTGCTGGGGCGACAGATGCCCTTAAATGGGGTTGTAATGATATTGGTGGCACATTAATGGAGGAGCATATCACCACCATGGCCGGAGCTATGGGGGGTACCTGTATGGAAGTAGAAACATTACAAGCAGCCATTCAATCCATTGGCCGTCCCTATCAGCAACGAGATACGATTTACAGCTAAGATCAAGTCCAGTTAATCACTTCTAATCTGGTTGATACCATACCTGTTAATTGGTAATTTGTAATTGATAATTAGTAATTAGTAATTGGTAATTAGTAATTGGTAATTTACGAACAACCAATTGTAATCACATTCAACGGTCACACAGAGATATAACCTTTTATCTTTATGTCCCTAGCAATCAAATCCATGACCAAAAAAAAGAAATCTTTTCTACTGCTAATTTTTGCAGCAGCCGTCTTGGTAGTAGGCGGTGGAGTAACCGCTTACTGGTTGCTAGTTCGGCGGCAGATTTTCAAACCAAATATTCAGGTAAGTACCCAGTTAGTTCCCCAAAATGCCTTTTTTACTGCATCAATTTCTACAGACTCCAAACAATGGCAACAGTTGCTAAACTATGGCACAACTGAATCTCGACAAGTTTTGGAAAAACAGCTTGGTCAGTTGCAGGAAAATTTACTAAACGCTAACGGCTACAACTATCAGCAAGATATCAAACCTTGGTTGGGTGAAGAAGTTACCTTAGCATACTTTAGCCCTAGAGACTTATCACCAGCAGTCTTATCAAACGATCAATCAGTTTTTCCCAGTTTGATTGTACTACCCATTGACAAACTAACCCAAGCAATGGAGCTGTTCAAAAAAGCCAAGTCTCAATCAGGGAAACAGTGGGTTGAGAGAACCTACAGAGGTATTCAGGTTTACGAAACAAACAAGAGTAACTCCCAAAAGTACTCACAAAAGTACTCAGTAACAGTGCTGGGGCGTTTTCTAGTAGTGAGTGAAAACCCCAAAATTATTGATCAGGTGATTGACACCTACAAAGGAGCTATTTCCGTAGCTAGTAAAGCTGGGTACCAAGATGCGATCGCTCAGATTAAAGCTGATCAGTCCTTTGGTCAGTTGTATATTAATCTACCAGCTTTTTTAGCCGCAGTAGCCCCTGATTCCCAGGAGCAGGCTCAAAAAACAGCAGCTAAACCCTTAAAGCAAGACATAGTCACAACAGTAACCCTAACACCAGAGGGGATAAGTTTTGAAGGGATTTCCTGGGTCAAACCCAGAAGCACTGTTAAGGCCAGTAACGACACTAGCGGTTCTTTTTTGCCTAGACGGATGCCAGCGAGTACCCTAGCGATTATATCTGGGGGTAACATCAGACAATTTTGGCAATACTATACCGAACAAGGAGCATTAAATTCTCTCATCCCCATTTCCCCAGACAATTTCCAAGGTGGATTGAAAACTACCTTAGGCTTGGATTGGGAAAAGGATTTACTCTCTTGGATGGAAGGGGAGTTTGCCCTAGCCTTAATACCAATGTCTCCCGAAAAACTGGCGCTTCAGGATAACCCTTACTCTGCGCCCTTAGGAGCTGGGCTAGCATTGATGGTAAAAGTAAGCGATCGCTCTAGTGCTCAAGCAACCCTACAGCAATTGGATGACTTAATCACCAATAGTTATCAGTTACCGGTAGTAGAAACTCAGGTGAACGGTCAACCAATGGTGAGCTGGACAGCTACTCTAGGAGGGGTGAATGCTACCCACGGCTGGTTAGAAGGGAATGTAGTCTTCTTCACCCTAGGAGCCCCCATTGCTAGTGAACTGCTCCCTCAACCCCAAAAGACACTAATTCAAGCACCTCTGTTTCAAAACACCGTACCAACCAAACCTAATCCCAACACTGGTCAATTTTTCCTTGATGTTGAGCGTACCCTCAATAGCAGTAATCTCAATCTCGCCCAACTACCAACCCAGCAAGAAATCTTAGCAAAGGCAATTAATACCATCGGCTTAACGGTTGCCAAAATCGACCCCAATCGCACCCGCTTTCAACTTTTTGTTCAGTTGAAAAAACGCTCTCAACCCAGTAAACCTGCTGAAACTAAGAAGGGAGATAATCAGGAAAAACCCTAGAGACATTATTAGGTAAGCATTCAGCCGTCAGTGGTCAGGGGTCAGCGGTCAGCGGTCAGGGGTCAGCCTAATGCATTAGGCTGACGTAACTCAGATTAAACAAATGGTTACCTGTTTTATTCACAAAAGCTGATAGCTGATAGCTGATTGCTGATAGCTGATAGCTGATTGCTGATTGCTGATAGCTGATTGCTGATAGCTGATTGCTGATAGCTGATTGCTGATAGCTGATAGCTGATAGCTGATTGCTGATTGCTGATAGCTTAATAGCACTAGCCATGAGGCTTTCACTAATCCCTAAAGCCTCATGCCTAACACTTAACACCTTGATTTAACTCTCAAAAGTACATTGACCGAGTACTAGTTTATGCCATCGATACAGCACCAGATTTACCAGCAGCTTCCTTAAGGATTTCTGCTTTATCAGTTTCTTCCCAAGGCAGAATCAAATCGGTACGCCCGAAATGACCATAAGCTGCCGTGTCTTGATAGAAACGACCACCCCGTTCTGCGGGTAATCGGCGCAGATTGAAAGTTTGGATGATTCCAGCAGGACGCAGTTCAAAATACTTGTTGACCAATTCCAGCAAAATCTCCTCGTCCACTTTACCAGTGCCAAAGGTTTCTACAAGGATACTCACGGGTCTTGCCACCCCAATGGCGTAACTCAGCTGGACTTCGCATTTGTCTGCTAAACCTGCTGCCACAATGTTCTTAGCTGCATAGCGACAGGCATAGGCAGCGGAACGGTCTACCTTAGTGGGGTCTTTGCCAGAGAAAGCACCACCACCATGGCGAGAGTAACCGCCATAGGTGTCTACAATAATTTTGCGACCAGTTAAACCTGCATCACCTTGGGGACCACCAATCACAAATTTTCCTGTGGGGTTCACCAGGAAGCGTGTGTTGTTATCCGGCTTAATCTCAATATCTTGGAAACAGGGTTCCACCACTGCTGACCACAAGTCATCTTTAATTTTTGCCTGGACAGCTACCTCATCGGTAATATCACCAATAGTGGCATCGTGTTGGGTGGAAACCAGAATCGTGTCAATCCCAACCGGTTTGCCATCTTCATAAGCCACACTGACCTGGGTTTTGCCATCAGGACGCAGGTAAGATAAATCACCAGTTTTACGTACAGCTGCCAGACGGCGAGAAACCCGATGAGCCAAACTGATTGGCATAGGCATCAGTTCTGGGGTTTCGTTGCAGGCAAAGCCAAACATCAGACCTTGGTCCCCTGCACCGATGGCATCTAGTTCATCGTCACTCATTTCCTCGCGACTTTCCTGGGCAGCAGTCACCCCTTGGGAAATGTCAGGGGATTGTTCATCAAGAGCAACTAAAACAGAGCAACTGTTGGCAGAGAAACCATTGTCAGCATCAGTGTAACCGATTTCAGCAATTTTCTTCCGCGCCAAATCAATCAAATTGACCTGGGCTTGGGAGGTAATTTCACCAGTAATCAATACCAAACCGGTGTTAACGACCACTTCAGCCGCAACACGGCTTTGGTGATCTTGAGCGAGCATAGCATCTAGGATAGTGTCAGAAATCTGGTCACAGACTTTGTCAGGATGACCTTCGGTAACCGATTCAGAGGTAAATAAATAGCGACGAGACAATTAGCAATTCTCCTTTAACAATTACTTGATGACCTGTATAGCATAGATCACTTTAAGCTACTTTAACCTGCTATAAGAAAAACTTAATATATTCATATCACGTTTTATCAATTGATTGTGAACAAATACTGAAACAAAAAAAACCTGAATTAAATCCTGAATCCTTTGTGATCATGATTCGACAGGTAAATAGTCAAAAATTATAGTTTTTTTGGCTATTTACCTATTTTTCAATTGATGAATCATTAAACTCCATCATCCGAGCAACGTTTTATGCTCTCGCTCTGGTTCTTATGAAATTTTTAACATTTCATGCTTTGGGGCATTGTTAGGCTTGGCAAGGGTTATGATTTAGCTATTAGTAGTCAGCTATAAGTTAATGAGCATATTTCTGAACAAATAGGATCACCACTACCATTACATCCCTTACCAATCCCTTGCCATTAAGTTTTATTTAGAATCCCCTAAAACCTCCTTTAAAGCACTCAAAACTTGCTCCACATTCTCTCGCCGAGAGTTATAACCCATTAAACCAATGCGCCAGACTTTACCAGCTAATTCACCCAAGCCGCCACCAATTTCCATGTTGTAATCATCCAGCAGTTTGCGGGTAACTGCCTTGCCATCCACCCCGTCTGGTATCCGAACCGTGGTCAGGGTAGGCAAACGAAATTCTTGCTCCACGTGACATTCTAGACCCAAATCAGCCAAACCTTCCCAAAGCAATTCAGCATTAGTTTGATGCCGTTCCCAACAAGCGGTTAGTCCTTCTTCAGCAACCAATCGCAACGCTTCGCGCAAGGCATAATTCATATTAATTGGAGCTGTGTGGTGGTAGGTGCGCTCGTCACCCCAATATTTGCTCAACATCGATACATCCAAATACCAATTAGCGACTTGGGTACGACGCTGGTTGAGTTTTTCGAGGGCACGAGCTCCCATAGTGAAAGGAGAAATGCCTGGTGGACAGCTAAGCCCTTTTTGGGAGCAACTATAGGCCAGATCAATCCCCCATTCATCAATAAACAGTGGCACCCCACCTAAACTGGTGACTGTGTCAACCAGCAGCAAGCAATTGAAATCTCGGCACAACTCAGCCACACCCTCAAGGGGCTGACGGGCACCGGTTGACGTTTCAGCATGAACCAAAGCCAAGACAGCAGGACGATGGGTTTCCAAGCCTTCTCGGAGTTCATCAAGGGTAAAGACTTGCCCCCAAGGCTTCATTAGTTTACGGACATCAGCACCATAACGACCAGCCATATCCACGAGTCGGTGTCCAAAGTAACCGTTTACCCCAACTAAAACCACATCACCTGGTTCTACTGCATTGGCTAGAGTAGCTTCCATTGCCGCACTACCTGTGCCACTCATGGGAATGGTCATCGGGTTATCAGTTTGCCAAGCGTAGCGGAGTAAGGTTTGCACTTCGTTCATCAGTGCGATAAAACGGGGATCCAGGTGACCAACTGGGGGCATTCCCAACGCTTTTAATATGGAAGGATGGGCATTAGATGGCCCAGGTCCGAGTAACAGCGTCGGAGGCATATCTATATCGGTCACGGAGACGCGATTATTATCTTTGATTGATGGGGTTGAGGTCATTTATTATTTATAAGTGTTTGGTAAAGTAAGAGTTAACCAAAATAAATAATAACCCGAAGGTGGCTATCCCCGTATTCTAGGAAGTAAGGCGGAACAGCAAAGAGGCTTCAGCCTCAAGCACAGAGGAGATTAAAGAGGTCAACAAAACCGGGTGTATCTCATATTTGTCAAAAAAAGGGAAGTGTGGGAAGTGTGGGGCGCGGGGAGTGTGGGGCGCGGGGAGTGTGGGAATTCTCGCGCGAATTTTTGCTTAATTTCATCCATTGAGATGCACCCAACAAAACCTAATCTGCTTGGATATCGGCAAAGATGCCAATGGCAATGGTGAGGTAAGCAGTTAAGCTGTTATATATTTTTAATACACAACAGTTTGCCAAAGATGTGATGCTCAAAAAAAAGTAATTTTAATGTATTTTGTTGAGCTATAAAGCAAATGCATCTAAATTATGAAACCTTTATCCACTAAAAAAATCAATAACACTAAATTAATAAAACAACAAATTAATAAAAATATAAACACGTTGAAACCCTTATACCTGGGTGAGCCCGTTGGCAGGTTAGCCGGTTGGCAGATTGCAGGAAACAACCTTCAACGGATGAACCTTCAACCTTCAACGGATGAACCTTCAACCTTCAACGGATGAACCTTTAACCGCAAAGTAGGCTAGAAAAGAAAAAGATTCGCGATCTGCACGCTTTAAGCGATGGACTGCGTCCCGCTTTCAGCGATGGACTTCATCCCGCTTTCAGCGAACGCTAGTTTGGCAAGCATATAGATTCAGGATAAATACTGTGGTTTTTAAGATTGCTTTATTAGGATTAGGGACGGTTGGTACAGGGACAGCAAAGATTTTACTCGACACAGCTGGACGTAACCCACTACTGCAAGGGATAGAAATTGCCAAGGTAGGAGTGCGATCGCTTGATAAGCCCAGAGAAGTGCAACTACCACTGGAGTTGATGACAACGGACCTAGAAGAAATTGTCACCAATCCAGAGATAGATATTGTAGTAGAGCTACTGGGAGGATTAGAACCAGCGCGATCGCTTATGCTCAAAGCGATTGCCCAAGGTAAACATATTGTCACTGCCAATAAAGCCGTTATTTCCCGCTATGGAGATGAAATTTTTGCGGCGGCGGAAGAGGCAGGAGTCTACGTCATGTTAGAAGCAGCAGTTGGGGGGGGTATCCCAGTAATTCAACCCCTAAAACAGGCATTGGGAGTGAACCGTATTCATAGTATTACTGGCATTGTTAACGGTACTACCAATTACATCCTGACCCGGATGCAACGGGAAGGGGGAGAATTTGGCGATATTCTGGCTGATGCCCAACGCTTGGGATATGCTGAGGCTGACCCCACTGCTGATGTGGATGGATTAGATGCCGCTGACAAGATTGCCATTTTAGCTTCTATTGCTTTTGCAGGACGGATTAATTTATCTGATGTCCACTGTGAAGGGATTCGTCAGGTCAGTGCAGCAGATATTGTTTATGCTGAGAAACTGGGGTTTGTAATTAAACTCTTAGCTGTAGCCAAGCGAGACCCAATGGCAACTGGGGATAACCCAAAATCTGAAACTATTCAGCTGAGGGTACATCCTACCCTTGTTGCCAAAACTCACCCCCTTGCCAGTATCAATGATGTTTACAACGGGATTGTGGTAGAAGGGGAACCAATTGGACAAGTGATTTTCTCTGGTCCTGGTGCAGGTTCTGGTCCGACAGCCAGTGCGGTGGTGTCGGATATTTTGAACATTGCTGCTGTCCTCAAAACCGATCTCGAAGCCAAGCAACTACATCCTCTACTTAGTTGTGCTCATCAGCACTATTGTAATGTTGCTCCTATTTCAGACCTGGTCACCCGCTTTTATGCGCGGTTCCTCAGTCAAGACCATCCTGGTGTAATTGGGCATTTAGGCACCAGTTTTGGCAAACATCATGTCAGTTTAGAATCTGTGGTGCAAATTGGTTTCCAAGGAAACTTAGCAGAGATTGTGGTCGTCACTCATGATGTGCGTGAAGGGAACTTCCGACAGGCTCTAGATGAAATTCGGACTCTAGAGGCAGTGGATAGTATTCCTAGTATTTTAAGAGTGCTTTGAAGGTTGAAGAGTTGAAGGTTGAATAGTTGAAGGTTCACTAGTTGAAGGTTTAATCTTTTAGAGGGTTGAGGGAAGTCCTTGGCCAAAAGGCCACGCTACGCGAACGGGGAAAGTTCAAACCATAGTAGCCATTCCCGAAGGTTAGGTTGTTTGCTTGAAGTCTAAAAGTTGAAACCGTTTACCTGTGCCCTAGTCTTGATCTATGACTCAATCCTTAACAATGAATGTAGTGCGCTGGCTCCCAATTATTTCTACAATTTTTTGGCTAGTGACCCCAACTGTTGCTAGTTCAAACTTGGGAACAACTGATTCCTATCCTGGTTCTTTATCTGTAGATGATGGTTGGCGATGGACTTCGTCCCGCTTTCAGCGATGGACTTCGTCCCGCTTTCAGCGAACGCAAAGCCAGTTAAATTTCACACATTCCACACTTCAAGCAGCCAACCTACAACCTTGGCCAAAAGGCCACGCTACGCGAACAACTCTGACAGTACAAACAGTACAACAGCCACAAAACACAGTAACTCAAAACACAACTATAGAGGATATTTGTCCACCGCCAGTGCTCTCTCGCTTAACTCGCCACCAAGTGGTTGCAGGTGAAACCGTCGAGAGTATTGCCAACAAATACAACCTTGAAGAGGCTACACTACTTCGATTTAATCGAGCCTTAAACCGGCAGTCAATGCCAGTGGGGCAAGAGATTCTGATTCCGCCATTCAATGGTATCTTGGTGAATGTGCCATTGAATGCCACTTGGCAAGACTTAGCAGACGCCTACGGTGTCCGTGCTGCGGTTTTATTTGAGTTAAATGGTTGTAAAAAACCCTCTAAGCAAGCCTTTATCCCAGGGTTAAATTCCCTTGGCATAGGTATTCCCACAGCAACGAGGGAAACTCCGACTGTAGATAGCTACACCGGATTGACTAATTATCCCTTACCAACTGTGGCAGGGATAGGACTGGATTACGGCTGGCGGCAAGACGCTGGTGAGGATGAAAAGAAGTTTCACGCTGGTGTGGATTTACTCGCACAGGAAGGTACTCAGGTTTTTGCTACTGATAGCGGTATCGTTGCCTATGCTGGAGCACAAGACACTTATGGCAATTTGGTAGTGATTAATCATGAGGGAGGACGCCAAACCCGCTATGCTCACTTAAACCGTACTAGTGTCAGTCCAGGTCAGCAAATTAATGTTGGACAGTTATTGGGGACAGTGGGGACTACGGGAAATCCTGACATTAACCAACCCCATCTA
This sequence comes from Moorena sp. SIO3B2, assembly GCF_010692525.1. Classification (NCBI taxonomy): domain Bacteria; kingdom Bacillati; phylum Cyanobacteriota; class Cyanophyceae; order Coleofasciculales; family Coleofasciculaceae; genus Moorena; species Moorena sp. SIO3B2. The sequence goes on along the minus strand of NZ_JAAHHE010000092.1, from coordinate 297 downwards.
CATTTTGAGGTTCGTTTGAATTCCCCTGGGGGTTGGGCAGCACAAGATCCAAAATTGCATTTGAAAATGACTCCTTAGTGACCATTGAGCTGACTGGCTTGGTTAATCGTGAATCTACAATAGTCAGCTATTGCTGATCGTGATATGAACCCACTTTCCGCACTTCATTTTTTAGCTGTCCGGCAAAAGAAGCCCCACACCTAATGCGTAGCATAGGTGTGGGATGAATTTTGCACAGGGTATTATAAAATTGCTATAATATATGTACTGATAAACAAAGCCGTTCGCGTAGCGTGG
>NZ_JAAHHE010000919.1:0-1247 GCF_010692525.1 Moorena sp. SIO3B2 | reverse complement strand
TACCTTTCACTGTGCTGACTTGTTGACGTACATCGTCAATGGCTGAATTGAGCTGGGCAATTTTGTCTTCCAAACTCTGACGTGCCGCTTCAATGCTTGCTTCTGCCTTTAGTTCGCGCTTTCTAGCCCTAATTGCCTTAGGGTCTGAGCGCTCAGAATTTAACATAGACCGATCTTCCTCATCCTTTTGATTACTTTTACCAGCAGTAACCAAAGCGCCGATTAATCCACCTATCAATCCCCCGACTACTGCTCCAGTCAGGAATCCACTTGCAAAACCATCTTGCTGACTCATGTTGCTCTGTTGCCCTTGATTTGAAAAATGCAGCTTTTATCCAGATTAACCCATCAAGTTTGAGAGGATCTTGCTGATTAGACAAGGGGTTTGCTACCAGCCCTTAATTCATAATATCGTATCGGAAGCGTTTTAGACAAAGCTTTGAAAGCCCGGTCTGGTGAGCGAACCGGGAATGTGAACCTTGGAACCATGATCAGGAAGTCTAGGTAGAGGTGTTCCAGGCAACACCTCTACTATCAATTGGATTTGCTGTCTAAGTCTGTCAGGGTAATAGGGGCTTGTCGCGGTTTCGGTCAAGTTCCAAAAGCGCGATCGCCTGCATCACCCAAGCCTGGTACTATATATCCCTTACCATTGACTTCCTCATCAATCATGCCAGTGTAGATGGTCAAACTAGGATAATCTGCCCCCAACTTTTGTAAGGCTGGTGGTGCTGCTACCACGCTAATAATCCGTGTTAAATCTGGTGTTGCGCCTCGTTTTTTAAGTTCTGACATTGCCAACATCATTGTGCCACCAGTAGCCAGCATCGGGTCGAGAACTAGGACTCGTGTATTTGGGTCAAACTGATTGGGTAAGGTGTTCAGGTAAAAATTGGCTTGTAAGGTTTCCTCATTTCTGACCAGACCAAGGTGATAAACCGATGCCAAGGGCAGCAAAGTTTGGGCTCCATCTAAGAGCGCTAGTCCAGCCCGCAAAATTGGCACAACTACTATGGGTACTTCTGGATTCACCATAGTTACCTTGCACGGAGCTAGGGGAGTTTGCACTGTTAGTTCTTCATTCGGCAACCAATCCCGCATTGCTTCATAGGTCAACCAGCGTCCCAACTCGGTCATAGCGCTTTTGAACAATGGAGGTGGTGTCGAGGCATCACGGGCAACCCCTAGCCAGTGCTTAACTAGGGGATGGGGTGGAACATAGACACGTAGTTGGAGAGTCATAACAG
>NZ_JAAHHE010000918.1:0-1250 GCF_010692525.1 Moorena sp. SIO3B2 | reverse complement strand
TTGGAAAGTAACCCAGTCGGACCGCTGACAATAACTTTTCCTCCTTGTGCAATCCACTCCTGTAACGCTTGGAATTGTTTTGGGTGGAGGAACTCGACATTGGGCAAAAATAGCAAGTTAGTGTTATGGAAGTCAGAGGCTTTCTTAACTTCAGTCAAGTCAACAATACAGTAGTTAACTCCAATTGAATGCAAGCGTTCGGTAATTCCAGACCAATGCCCTTGATTATCCCGACTTTTAACTACTCCTAGCTGCACCGTTTCAGCTCTAGCAGCTGGTAACCATGGTAGAGAATTGAGCAAAAGCCCGATTAAGGTACTAACTACAATAGTCTTGAGATCGATAGGATTAGATTTGACTCTGCTTAAATCTCCGATCAAGGGGGTTAGCTGCTTGGACAAATACCACTGCCAATTGGAACTATTACTACTACTGAACACCGTTCACTCCTTAAATTAATTATCCAAATCCTAACCTCTCTTGGTAATTAAGAACGTTAGCGAGAAGTGCGGATTTAGATCACACAGATGGTGGTAGGTATAGGGCTACGCGCCAGGCAAGAGGCAATAGGCAAGAGGCAATAGTGAAGAAAAAAGCTTACTAATCAAGGGATTGAGCGATTTTAATTTTTATTCATTTGTCAAACACCATAGTGCGTAGTGCTATATTGGTTTAATTGGGTTTTATAACTTTTATAACCTATATGGGATAATCTTGTCGGGTGGGCAAAAACCGTTTGATGGTTTTGAGTATTAATGATTATCTTACTTTGCCCACCCTACTTTTATTCTTTAATTCTCGTAGAAGACGGGGATTGAAACCCAAAATTTTTGGTAATTGGTTTAACTATTTTGGCATTTTTCCAGAAATGATCGTCTAACTCAGATATATCTGAAGTATCAATGGCAGAGTCAGGAATAGTTTTGATTTCTTCAAGTCGTTTGGGCGAGATATTCATAATACTTTGTCCTTGTCTTGCAGCGGTCAGTGGTCAGTCTATCCTACTTTCCGCACCCGAATCCTAGTAAGCCTACAGAGCGACAGATACGGATCGGTAAATGGTATATGGACGCGATCGCATTCTAGGGTAAGCGCAAGAAAAAATTGCCCATAGTGTGCATTTGCTAGATATGCTGATAGCTTATTGCTTACCTAGGGAGTAGGAGTATGAAGTAAGGTGAAGTAAATCAAATGGCTTTGATAATTATTAAAAACGCTAGAATTATTTGTGTGGAAAAACAAACCGTAAG
>NZ_JAAHHE010000917.1:0-1251 GCF_010692525.1 Moorena sp. SIO3B2 | reverse complement strand
CATTTCCGGTTTCCTCCGCCATCAGATAAACGGAAATCTCTCGCATTGCCCGGAGATTGTCCGTGTTGCGTCCATCCACCCAACTTCCTCGCACATCCGGTCCCCAACCATCACCACCTTTTCCCTTACCATAAATGGGGTGAGGACGCCCATTGGGGTCAGTTTCTGTCCAGGTTTTGGCACCGTCAAACATTCGCTGTTTGTAGGTCGGGTCGAGAAATTGCCCAAAGAAGAAGTATTTTCGGATTTGTCCCTTGAGGGTGAAAGCGTAATAGTAGTCAATACCCTTAGTGTGTTGGTTATCTTGAGCTTGGGCATCTTCTGATTGCAGAAACTCTAGGGCTTTGTCCCGATTGCCAACAATAAAATCAAACATGGCATAGGGATAAGACCGCTTCTCATTTTCCCCGTAGTTGTTGCCATAACCTAACCCATCGTAGTACTGAATTGCCTGGTTGGCTCGCACCCAGAATTCTGATTCCAATTCAGGAGTCCACTGATTCCTATACTTGGTAGCAATCGGTAAGGGTTCAATCTGAATTAGATCAGTAACAGATCTGCTAATCACTGGTTTAGCATCTGACGCTGGTGTGGTCGGTATAACTTGGTGGGTACAGCCCAAGACAGCGCCAGCGACAACGAAAGCATTGCTTAATAATGGAATGATTTTAAGAGTGAGGTGGAATGGGCATCTTGGTGGAACTGGCATCTTGCCAGTTTCAAGATATTTTCGGGCGGGCAGGATGCCCACTCTACTGCTATTCATGGGAAGATTCAGCCACGGGACAAAGGAAGCTACTAGTAAGTGACGAGATTTCCGAGATTTCACCAGATTTCACCAATTGTAGCGATTGCTCTCAATTCTTACACAACAACCAAAACAGTACACCTGAGCGTCAACCCTAAATTAAACATCGGCACTTCACAATTTTTAATCATGGGCAATGGAGCTCAGAATGCCCAGGGATTGACACATTCAGGATATAGTCATGTTCGATTTACTATTTGCTCGCAATTTGGCCACTACACTAATCATACTCACTGTGTTCATTCTTGGCTTAGACAAGTTGTATCGGCAGGATCAAAACCCTGGAAAACTCCAAAGGGTTCAGCACATAGAACAGGCCCTTCGAGTCGGATTTGCCCTCAAGGCAACTCAATTCCGTTGACCTTCCCTGAACTAGGTGTGGAATAGGAGCCAGTTCCCTAGTTCGACCCAAGTTACTGGTTTGTCAGATGGCTGTGAATATT
>NZ_JAAHHE010000916.1:0-1251 GCF_010692525.1 Moorena sp. SIO3B2 | reverse complement strand
CATTTCCGGTTTCCTCCGCCATCAGATAAACGGAAATCTCTCGCATTGCCCGGAGATTGTCCGTGTTGCGTCCATCCACCCAACTTCCTCGCACATCCGGTCCCCAACCATCACCACCTTTTCCCTTTCCATAAATCGGGTGAGGACGCCCATTGGGGTCTGTTTCTGTCCAGGTTTTGGCACCGTCAAACATTCGCTGTTTGTAGGTCGGGTCGAGAAATTGCCCAAAGAAGAAGTATTTTCGGATTTGTCCTTTGAGAGTGAAAGCGTAATAGTAGTCAATACCCTCAGTATGTTGGTTATCTTGAGCTTGGGCATCTTCTGATTGCAGAAACTCTAGGGCTTTTTCCCGATTGCCAACAATAAAATCAAACATGGCATAGGGATAAGACCGCTTCTCATTTTCCCCGTAGTTGTTGCCATAACCTTTACCACCGTAGTACTGAATTGCCTGGTTGGCTCGCACCCAGAATTCTGACTCTAATTCAGGAGTCCACTGATTCCTATACTTGGTCGCAATCGGTAAGGGTTCAATCTGAATTAGATCAGTAACAGATCTGCTAATCACTGGTTTAGCCTCTGACGCTGGTGTGGTCGGTATAACTTGGTGGGTACAGCCCAAGACAGCGCCAGCAACAACGAAAGCATTGCTTAATAATGGAATGATTTTAAGAGTGAGGTGGAATGGGCATCTTGGTGGAACTGGCATCTTGCCAGTTTCAATATATTTTCGGGCGGGCAGGATGCCCACTCTACTCCTATTCATGGGAAGATTCAGCCACGGGACAAAGGAAGCTACTAGTAAGTGACGAGATTTCCGAGATTTCACCAGATTTCACCAATTGTAGCGATTGGCCTCAATTCTTACACAACAAGCAACACTGTACACCTGAGCGTCAACCCTAAATTAAACATCGGCACTTCACAATTTTTAATCATGGGCAATGGGGCTCAGAACGCCCAGGGATTGATAAATTCAGGATATAGTCATGTTTGATTTAGTATTTGCTCGCAATTTGGCCACTACATTAATCATACTCACTCTGTTCATTCTTAGCTTCGACAAGTTGTATCGCCAGGATCGAAACGCTGGAAAACCCCAAAGGGTAAAGCACATGCAACACGCCCTTCGAGTCGGATTTGCCCTCAAGGCAACTCAATTCCGTTGACCTTCCCTGAACTAGGTGTGGAATAGGAGCCAGTTCCCTAGTTCGACCCAAGTTACTGGTTTGTCAGATGGCTGTGAATATT
>NZ_JAAHHE010000915.1:0-1259 GCF_010692525.1 Moorena sp. SIO3B2 | reverse complement strand
CGAAAATGAGCTCGACCGTGATCAAATGCGATTGACCGTAGGTCACGCTACGCGATCGCACAAATCATCCCATCCCCATCAAATGGATGATGCACCCGGTAACCATTAATATCCAGCAAACCAGGACCATTCCGTAACCAAGTCCCCCGCAATTCCTTAGGGATTTCTCCTTCTACTTGATCAATCCAATAATTCTCTTCATGGCGTTGGGACTCATAACCTCTTGCCCAATCTTCCTGGCTATAGGACACACCAGGATTAGAAACCCCATTGGCTTCTTTATTTAACACATTATGCATTGTTTTTCAAGTCCTTAGCCAGATTATTTTATGAATAGTTTTTAATTTTATTTACATTTTATTACTTTATCAGACTTTGTATACCAAAGGGAATCGGGAATCGGGAATCGGGAATCGGAAATCGGGAATCGGGAATCGGGAATCGGGAATCGGGAATCGGGAATCGGGAATCGGGAATCGGGAATCGGGAATCGGGAATCGGGAATCGGGAACAAAAGTAAGCCGTGAGCTAAAAGCTCACGGCTTACTGCTGTTCGCGCAGCGTGCGCGTAGCGCATATGCTTACAACTTAACTTACTTAACTTAATTGTTAACTTATAATTGTAAACTTACTTATTAACTTAATTTTCAACACTTTAGCCATTGAGAAAGATCCCGACCAATCAAATCTTGAAGCTGGAGGATATCCTCGCGATAGAATTCAATCAATTGCTTCCGCACTGCTGGTGATAACTTAGGTTTACCACGATTTAAATATCTAATCTTGTTAACTAGTTTATCGCTTAGGCTAGTAGGAACCAATGGACTCAGAATTGATTTAACTGGGTGCGGTTGGCTCAAAAATGATTCCAACGCTTTGTTCTTGGGAAGGCGAGGAGCTTGCCTAACTTTTTCAGATATATCTGGGGTAAAAGTATCGTCTATCTCCAAGAAACCAAACATATCTTTCAGCATACCTAGAGAATTATTCTTCAAATCTTCGTATAGATAAACCTTAATCTGGCTTTTTTCAAACTCTTCATAATAACGCTTTAATTGGACATAGTAAAGTCCCTGGTGTTTATAGTGCCAGAAAGACCACCAGTTATTTTTGATGCGCTCCTCTTCTTGGGCAAGAGCCTCAGCAAAATCCAATGGTTCGCGCTCTTGCTTGATTAAATGTAAATAGTTGGAATAGGCTCTTTCTGCTGGATCTCGAAGAATGGCAATCAATTTAGCCTTAGGAATATAGTACTTTAT
>NZ_JAAHHE010000914.1:0-1261 GCF_010692525.1 Moorena sp. SIO3B2 | reverse complement strand
AAAAATTATATCCGCATCTTGGGGTGATAAGTGAATCACCTGTTCTGTATTAATCGCTTTTTGGGCTTCTTTAACCTGAGCATGAACCATAAATTGATTTAAGGTTGTCCCTGTTAAATCCGCAGCCGTAAGTATTCAGCCGTCAGCTATCAGCTAAAGGCCTACGGCCACGCTACGCGAACAGCTTAAGCCCTACAGATGGTGCTACTTGAGGTGCTAGCAGGCGCTTTAACTGAGCGAGGTCGGATGAGTAAAACGAGCAGGGATTTTCAATCAGGCCTACCAGCACCGCCCAGATTGCTTACTACCTCCTGTTGATTAGCTGACGGCTGACGGCTGATAGCTGAATGCTTACGTATCTTTGACCGATGCAGGAAGCCTAGCTGTCACGCGAGTATCATTAGGGGTGGTACTTGCCATCTGAATTTATTATTCAATTTCTTTTACTATAACAGAATGGTGTCATTTTGTCACCAGAAATTTCAGCTTCAAGAATAACGATCTATGACTCAATCCAAAGCCGAACCCAAATTATACAGCTTTGATGAATTTATCAGCTGGTATCCCGAAAACTCAGCAGTCCGTTACGAGCTACATGATGGAGTAATTATTGAAATGCCCAAGCCAAAGGGTAAACATTCAAATCTAACCGGTTCCCTGATTGAGCAATTATTGATAGTTATTAGGCAGATAGATAAAGGAGGTATTTGGACTATTCCTAGAGAGTCAATTGTTAAACCAAAACGGGAAAACTCAGGTTATGAACCGGACATTATTGTTTTGAACCAAGACGTTATGGAGGCTGAATCTCGCTGGGAAAGCGAATCAATTATTCAAAATCCTGATTCAGTCAAATTAATCGTCGAGGTTGTTTCAACTAATTGGCGTGACGATTACTACAATAAACTTCGAGATTATGTTCGCGTAGCGTCTCGAAGAGAAGAGATGGGCATCGAGGAATATTGGATTATCGATTATGCAGCATTGGGGGCGAGAAAATTTATTGGCAACCCCAAGCAACCCACATTTTTTGTTTGTAGTTTGGTTGACGGCGAATATCAGATGACGCCCTTTACGGGAAATACTCCCATTGTTTCCCCGACTTTTCCCCAGTTCAAATTATCCCCAGAGCAGATTTTTAAGCTGGCTTTGTAGGAAAACGTTAGCCAGCAGCATTGTAAGCATTCAGCTATCAGCTATCAGCTATCAGCTATCAGCTATCAGCTATCAGCTATTGGCCGTAGGTCAGGCTAGGCCAACA
>NZ_JAAHHE010000913.1:0-1261 GCF_010692525.1 Moorena sp. SIO3B2 | reverse complement strand
ATATAGAGAGAGTTTTGAACCGACTGACCTTATTAGGAGCAATTTTCCTAGGACTGGTAGCTGTAGTACCAACTGCAGTCGAAAGCGCCACTGGTGTAACCACATTTAGGGGATTAGGTGCCACATCGTTGCTGATTTTGGTGGGGGTTGCCATTGACACAGCCAAGCAAATTCAAACCTACGTGATTTCCCAGCGTTACGAAGGTATGGTCAAGCAATAAAGCGATTGGGCAATGGGCGCAGCAGCTTTTTTAGGTGGATGAGCCTCAAATTTTCGGGTCAGTTGGTTGTTGTTCATTGCCTAGGACAAAAACCAACTGACACATTACCCATGACACATGACACATGAAGAGATTAATCTTTTTAGGACCTCCAGGAGCAGGTAAAGGAACTCAAGCCAAAATTGTGGCTGAACAACTAGGGATTCCTCACATTTCCACCGGGGAAATTTTGCGAGGGGCTGTAAGTGCTCAAACCCTCCTGGGTCAAAAAGCTCAGTCCTATATGGATAAAGGAGAATTGGTGCCTGACGAGTTGCTCATAGATCTGATCCGCGATCGCCTAAATCAACCCGATGCTCAAAATGGTTGGATTTTAGACGGTTTTCCCCGTAACGTCAGCCAAGCCCATTTCTTGAATGACCTGTTGCAGGAGCTTGACCAAACTTTGGATGGTGCCATCAACCTAGAAGTGCCAGATCAGGTTTTGATCGACAGACTATTGGAAAGGGGTCGTAAGGAGGGACGTACAGATGATAATGAGGAAACTATCCGCACACGTCTTGAGGTCTATAACCATCAAACAGCTCCTTTGGTGGAATTTTACCGAGAACACTCAGCTTTAAAATCTATTAATGGTGATCTCTCCTTAGAGCAAGTCACCGAATCGATTAAACAGGTTCTAGCGTAATGATTTTAGGGTAAGCCCATGCGTAAGGGCGGAAACCCCCTGCGTGGGGCATGGAAGCCATCATCTGACCCTATTGTAGCGAATACCTTACCACTAGCCTAATACTTAGACTAATTTAGACTAATGGTTATTCTAATGGTTCGACCGGTGTAACCTATGCCTTGAGCTAGGCCACGGGAAAAATGCTTCCCTGACCGCGCTACTCCAAAGTTGGTTTTAAACTAGTTTAGTTGGTATAATTTAGGATTTGATAAAATATGTTAAGACTCCCTGAATTAAATAATCAAAATTTAGAACATAGGGGGATAGTTGTATTGAGGTTAAAACACTTTGGCTAAACAAGACTTAATTG
>NZ_JAAHHE010000912.1:0-1266 GCF_010692525.1 Moorena sp. SIO3B2 | reverse complement strand
AAGGGAAAGCTATGCGCATCGGAGTCAATCACGGTTCCCTAGCGGAACGGATGCTGTTTACCTACGGTGATACCCCAGAAGGGATGGTGGAATCTGCTCTGGAATTTATTCGTATCTGTGAATCCCTAGATTTCCGCAATTTGGTGATCTCCCTCAAGGCTTCACGGGTACCTGTGATGCTAGCCGCCTATCGCTTAATGGTACGGCGGATGAATCAGTTGGGGATGGATTACCCTTTGCATTTAGGTGTTACTGAAGCCGGGGATGGGGAATATGGACGGATTAAGTCTACGGCTGGTATTGCTACTCTGCTAGCTGAGGGAATTGGTGATACGATTCGTGTCTCCCTTACGGAAGCCCCAGAAAAAGAGATTCCTGTTTGCTACAGTATTCTGCAAGCTCTGGGATTGCGGAAAACTATGGTGGAGTATGTGGCTTGTCCGTCCTGTGGTCGTACTTTATTTAATTTAGAGGAGGTGCTGCATAAGGTGCGCGAAGCTACTAAACACCTCGCTGGCTTAGATATTGCTGTGATGGGATGTATTGTAAATGGTCCTGGGGAAATGGCTGATGCTGACTATGGTTATGTAGGTAAGCAAGCTGGCTATATTTCTCTGTATCGCGGTAAGGAGGAAATTAAAAAGGTACCTGAAGATCAAGGAGTACAGGAATTGATTAATTTAATTAAAGCTGATGGTCGCTGGGTGGATCCTTAATAATTTTTGAATAAAAACTATAAAAAACTATCACTTTGTGGGCGCAAGCCTTGCGCCCTTACAATTTATTTGTGTTCCACTCATGATCAAAAGCGCTATAGCAATCAGATTTGAGGGGTTATCGCTATGGGTGCATCTCAAAGTTATAAATTTATTTATAAATCAGGAAAATAGCTTCCAATTTTGCAATTGACCGTAGGTCACGCTACGCTCCGGAAGCGTTTCGGCAAAGCCGACGCTACGCGAACGCAAAGCGTGGCCAAAGGCCTCAGCTTCCGCGCTTATGCGATCGCTTATCTGAGAATTGGCTTGAGGATTGATCAGTTGATCATGAACAATCACCTCAATCCCTTTTCCCGTAACAACACTCGATCAGCTGATCATGGATTTACCTAGTTTGATAATTACTTGAGCGATCCCCTAGAGCAATGGCGAGAATCAAGCATCTGACTCATCACCTAACTCTTTGAGTCTAGCTAGCAATTCCTCTACCCGCTTTTCTGCCAATTCTCTTTGTTGCCGTTCAGCTTGAGCTTGTTGTTGAGCAGCT
>NZ_JAAHHE010000911.1:0-1271 GCF_010692525.1 Moorena sp. SIO3B2 | reverse complement strand
CTCGTGCGTATCTGATCGCTACTGGCTCTCGCCCAGATATTAGCGATATCAAAGGGTTACAGACCATAGACTATTTCACACCAAACGATATCTGGCACAAAGTGTTGAAGGTTGGAAAGTTGAAGGTGGCAGGTTCAACCTCCCAACCTTCACTACCCAAAAGCTGGGTAGTAATTGGTGATGAGCCTATTGCTCCAGAACTAGCTCAGACCTTAGCTAGACTCGGTTGTGAGGTAACGTTGGTGGTCAGTACTACCCGTATTTTGTTCCAGGAAGACCTAGAAGCATCTAGGCTCATACAAGCTCAGTTGGAAGCTGAGGGAATTCGAGTTCTGACCGATAGTCGAGTTGATCAGGTCAGAGAGATTGAGGGAAAAACCTGGGTTCAGGCTGGTAATAAGGCGATTGAAGCTGATGCTATTTTACTGGCTACGGGTGAGCAACCCAATGTGGAATCCTTAAATCTAGAAGGGGTTGGAATAAAGTACACTCAGCAGGGTCTTCAGCTCAATCAGAAGCTACAAACGACTAATCCCCGTATCTATAGCTGTGGCAAGATGGCTGGTAGTTATCCCTGTGCCCATATTGCCCAGTATCAAGCCAGCATTGCCCTGAAGAATGCATTGTTTTTCCCCTGCTTTAAGGTGGATTATCACAGCATTCCCTGGACAGTCTTAACTCAACCCCAGTTAGCACGGGTCGGTCTGACAGAAGTAGAAGCTAGAAAGCGCTATGGCAAGAATGTTTGGGTGATTCGAGAATATTTCAAAGACTTAGATCAGGCTCAGCTCCTGGGCAAAACCACTGGGTATATGAAACTGGTAGTGGGGGGCAATGGGACAATTTTAGGAGCAACCATAGTTGGATCACAAGCAACAGAATTAATCGGGGAAATTACCTTAGCGATTCAGCAGAAAATTCAATTGGGTGTGTTAGCAAATGTCTATTATCCCTATCCCACATTGTCAGAGATTTTTAATAAAACAGCAATCCAGTGGCAACATCAACGAATGAGTCGTAATCAGACTTTAAAAAACTTTCTGGAAGGCTTCTTTAACCTACGCCGTAGTTGGTCAAAATGAATGTTGATTACCATTAATTCACGCTTAAACCTTAAACATTTAACAGTTAAAATTTAAAATTGAACAGTCAACATTCAAGCTTAAACTTCTGCATTAAAATGACAGCAACCAGCCAACCAACTGAATTCCAGTACAAACCCCTGCACAAGCCTAACCAACTGATTTACGGTACAGGTCAAACGGCGGTGA
>NZ_JAAHHE010000910.1:0-1271 GCF_010692525.1 Moorena sp. SIO3B2 | reverse complement strand
TCACCGCCGTTTGACCTGTACCGTAAATCAGTTGGTTAGGCTTGTGCAGGGGTTTGTACTGGAATTCAGTTGGTTGGCTGGTTGCTGTCATTTTAATGCAGAAGTTTAAGCTTGAATGTTGACTGTTAAATTTTAAATTTTAACTGTTAAATGTTTAAGGTTTAAGCGTGAATTAATGGTAATCAACATTCATTTTGACCAACTACGGCGTAGGTTAAAGAAGCCTTCCAGAAAGTTTTTTAAGGTCTGATTACGACTCATTCGTTGATGTTGCCACTGGATTGCTGTTTTATTAAAAATCTCTGACAAGGTGGGATAGGGATAATAGACATTTGCTAACACACCCAATGTGATTTTCTGCTGAATCGCTAGGGTAATTTCCCCAATTAATTCTGTTGCTTGTGATCCAACTATGGTTGCTCCTAAAATTGTCCCATTGCGCCCCACTACCAGTTTCATATACCCAGTGGTTTGCCCCAGGAGCTGAGCCTGATCTAACTCTTTAAAATATTCTCGCATCACCCATAGATTCTTACCATAGCGCTTTCTAGCTTCTACTTCTGTAAGACCTACCCGTGCTAATTGGGGTTCAGTTAAGACTGTCCAAGGAATCCCGTGATAGTCCACCTTAAAGCAGGGGAAAAACAATGCATTCTTCAAGGCAATGCTGGCTTGATACTGGGCAATATGGCCACAGGGATAACCACCAGCCATCTTGCCACAGCTATAGATGCGGGGATTAGTCGTTTGTAGCTTCTGATTGAGCTGAAGACCCTGCTGAGTGTACTTTATCCCAACCCCTTCTAGATTTAAGGATTCCACATTGGGTTGCTCACCCGTAGCCAGTAAAATGGCATCAGCTTCAATCGCCTTATTACCAGCCTGAACCCAGGTTTTACCCTCAATCTCTCTGACCTGATCAACTGGACTATCCGTCAGAACCCGAATTCCCTCAGCTTCTAACTGAGCTTGTATGAGCCTAGATGCTTCTAGGTCTTCCTGGAACAAAATACGGGTAGTACTGACCACCAACGTTACCTCACAACCGAGTCTCACTAAGGTCTGAGCTAGTTCTGGAGCAATAGGCTCATCACCAATTACTACCCAGCTTTTGGGTAGTGAAGGTTGGGAGGTTGAACCTGCAACCTTCAACTTTCCAACCTTCAACACTTTGTGCCAGATATCGTTTGGTGTGAAATAGTCTATGGTCTGTAACCCTTTGATATCGCTAATATCTGGGCGAGAGCCAGTAGCGATCAGATACGCACGAG